>JAUQXC010000052.1 GCA_030834825.1 Thermoflexales bacterium | reverse complement strand
ACCTGGCCAACATCGGCGATGCCAAATCGCTGGTGATCCATCCGGCCAGCACCACCCACGCCCAAATGAGTGAAGAAGAGCAGCTTGCCGGCGGCGTGTCACCCGACCTGATCCGGCTGTCCATCGGCCTGGAAGATGTGGAAGACATTGTGTGGGATCTGGATCAGGCCCTGGCAGCCAGTGGTTAGAGATTTGAGGTTGACCATCATCAGCGATTTGCTGGTGAGCAGTCTGCAGACGGCCAGCGTGGATGCAAACGGCTAGCACGACTCCGGACCGGGGCCTGGCTCGACCGAGGGACGTTACATCAACTGGCTGACCTTCTCCGAGAATGCCAGGAGCGTGGCCGAGGACGTCGCGCGCATTCGCCGCCAGCCACTGGTTTCCGGGCGACATCGCCCTCTGCGGTTATATCTACGAGGTGCAGACCGGAAAACTGGTGGAAGTTCCAGCCGCCATACCAGCGGGGGAACCAAGGTAAGCTCTAACCACTGGAGCAGCTGACGCAGCCCAAACAATCTGAATCACTGCGGGGGCACGAATCGCTTGGGACTGAAAAGTTTCAAGCGTCGATTCGTGCCTTTCGCGCTTGGTTGAGGTTCTATGCTGACCAGATCCACAACCGGATCGATCGGTCTCATCGAAACGCAGTACTTCACTTTCGCAGCAGACGAACCGCTGTTGCTGGAGAGCGGTGAAACGTTGGGGCCGATTACACTGGCCTACGAGACCTACGGCCAACTCAACGCCGATCGCAGCAATGCGATCTTGATTTGCCATGCGCTGTCGGGTCACGCGCACGCGGCCGGCTTCAATGCGCCTGAGGAGCCAGATCCCGGGTGGTGGGACGATTGCATCGGACCGGGCAAGGCGTTTGACACGAACAAATTCTTCGTCATCTGCGTCAACGTCATCGGCGGCTGCAAAGGATCGACCGGGCCTATGTCGATCAACCCGCAGACGGGCCGGCCGTTTGGGTTGAGCTTCCCGGTGGTGACGATTGGCGATATGGTACGCGCACAGACGCACTTGATCGATCACCTAGGCATCGCTCAATTGCTGGCCGTGGCCGGGGGAAGTATGGGCGGCATGCAGGTGCTGGAATGGGCGGCCACTTATCCCCAGCGGATGCGGGCCGCGCTGCCCATCGCGACGACGGCGCGCCACTCGCCGATGTTGATCGCGTTCGACGAAGTGGGCCGCCAATCGATCTATGCCGATCCCAATTGGAATGGCGGCGACTACTACGACGGGCCACGCCCCAACGCAGGATTGGCGGTGGCACGCATGATCGGCCATATCACCTATCTCAGTGAAACGTCGATGCACTTGAAGTTTGGGCGGCGCTTGCAGGAACGTGCGCGCTTTGGCTATGACTTCGAGACGGACTTCGCGGTGGAAAGCTATTTGCGCTACAAAGGCAATCGCTTCACAGAGCGTTTCGACGCCAATAGTTATTTGTATGTGACCAAGGCGATGGACTACTTCGATCTGAGCGACGAGCGGGGCAGCCTGCTGGGGGCGTTCGCGCACAGCGCTGAGTTGATTTATCTGGTGGTGTCTTTCACGTCCGATTGGTTGTACCCGCCCTATCATTCCAAAGAACTGGTCAGTGCGTTGAGTGCCGTGGGCGCCGATGTGAGTTACCTCAACATCCAATCGACCTGGGGGCATGATGCGTTTTTGTTGGAAGTGGACACCATGACGGAATTGTTGACGAGTTTTCTCAACCGCCTGGTGAAGCGCTTTGAGATTCGGCCGCCGAGTGGAAGCGTGCGATGAGCCGAACGGGTCTGCGCGCCGACCTCGGCGTGATCGCCAGTCTCATCGAGCCGGAAGAGAAGGTGCTGGACCTGGGCTGTGGAGACGGATCGCTGCTGCGGTATTTGATCGACACCAAGCGTATCGTGGGGCGCGGGGTAGAGCTGGCCGAGGCGAAGGTACTGGCCTGCGTGCGCAACGGCGTGGCGGTGCGACAGGGCGATCTGCACGAGGAACTACGCGACTATCCGGAGCAGGCCTTCGATACGGTGATTCTGAGTTACGGGTTGCCGTATCTCAACGATCCGGCCTTCATCGTGACGAACATGCTGCGCGTGGGCAAACGCGCGGTGGTGAGTTTTCCAAATTGGGGGCATTGGCGCTGCCGCCTGAGTCTGCTGTTAAGGGGCCACATGCCGTCGGCGCCGGGCGATCCGCAGGCCTGGGATGCAGCGCCGCGGGCGCGGGGTTTGACCATTGCGGATTTCACGACGTTCTGCACGGCCCGTCAGATCCGTGTCGTCACGGCTACATTCCTACAAGGCACACGGCGTGTGCCCGCCCGCTTTGATACGAATCTGCGTGCGACGTGGGCGGTGTTTGAACTGCGCTAGTTGATCCACGAAGTACACGAAGGAACCCCGGGGAGGAACGCGGCGATTGATCGCAGGATCGTCCGCCGCGTGTGTGGGTGGAGTGACTGCCTCAGCACCAGTGGCCAGCAAACTTTGACTCGTTGTTCATTCGCGGCGAGGTCGGAGCCGCTGTGATTAGCCAGCAGAATCGGGGGTGTTGGCTGTGACGGGCAGGAACCAATACCCATCATGGAGCAACGGGCTACGCGCATGGAGCGTGATCTCAGATCGAAAGATCGGGCCGCGCGTCACGACGGTATGATACTCGCCTTCTTCACCGGAAGGATCAATTCCAGCATGCTCTAATTCCTTGAGGGTCTCCGCGTCGATGGTTCTGCCCAACCATTCCGGCCCCAGCTTATCGGCATGGGTGACGACGATGATGGCCTTAAATTGCAGATCGATGAGCTCCTGGAGCAATTCGTGACGGGAACGCTTCCAGAGCGGGTGGTAGGCGCGCAGGCCGCTGGTGGCACACACCCGTTGACACCAGTCACGGTGTGCTTCGATGTCGATGTCACCGAATACGCCGAGTTCCATTCCCTGCGCTTTGAAGTCGTGGAGCATGGTCAGGAAGACTGCTTCGTAGTCGTTCCAACTCGCCGCGCGAAAGACGATGGGCAGGCCCAGCTGCCGGGCCTGTTGCTCCAGCACGGATTTGGGCAAGCCATGTGACCGGGAAGTTTCATTGTCTTCGCTCAACATCGTGAACAGGCCGGCCGGCCGGCCACCCCGCTGCAAGGCCTGATAGAGGGCGAGGCAGGAATCCTTCCCGCCACTCCATGAACAGAAGAAAGAACGATCGGCTATGGGATCAACGATGGAACTTATCATGCGATCAATCCGAGATTAGTGAGTCGGGTCGGACGTCACTAGCATAGGCCGGAACACGCCAGAAGTCAAATGTCTCAAGGTCGCAGGTGGTATCCAGTCCTGTGCTCAACCGCTCCGAGCAAGGATTGACGCTCACGGGATGCGCTGCTCTGGTTGCGTCGCAAAGCCGGCTTGCAAAATGGGCTTAATGACGGCCGTCCACTTGGCATAGCCTTTTTTGTTGGGATGCAGTCGATCGATGCGGAAAAGACTGCGATCAGGTTTACCATCCCGGCCGAGGATCGTAGCCGTCATGTCGATAAAATGCAGGCGCGGATTAGCTTCCGTGTAGGCTTTGATCAAGCGATTGGTTTCATTGACGATGGGCCAATATTTCCAACGAGAGGGCGTAGGCGTGATCGAGAGGTAGTAGATCGGAGTGTCAGGCAGCGTGGTGTGAACGACCTCGACAAAGGCCCGATAGCTCTCGAACACTTCCTGCGCCGTCTTCGGTTTTGATCCAGAAATATCGTTGGTGCCTGCAAACAGCACGACCGCGCGCGGATGATAGGGGGTGACAATCCGGTTGGCGTAGTGCACCACGTCGTTGATACGCGATCCGCCAAAGCCGCGATTGATGACGGGCAGCGGGGCCATGTCCTGCTCCAGCGTGGCCCAGTAGGTGATGCTGGAACTCCCGGTGAAGACGATGACGTCCGGCGGGGGTGGGGCCAGCCGATCGTGTGCTTCAAATTTCTGAATGGAAGATTCCCAGGCCAGTGGATCGCCGGACAGGGATCTGACGATGGCCGAGAGGATGTCGCGGCCTTCCGTCAGCCACTGCTTGAAGCGCTGCCAAAAGTTCATGTTTCTTCCTTGCGCCGAATTTACTTGGCTGCCGTGCGCGGTTTAGCCAGCTGCTCAAGCAACGCTGCCGTCTTTTGCGTGTTGGTGTTGACCTCGCGCAGCACGGCCGTCATCTGGGCCAGTTCCTCTTTTAGACCGGATATATCGGTGGGACTCCGCTCCGCTTCGGCCAGGCCGGTGACGGTTTGAGAAGTGTGCATGCTGAAAAACGCGATGTCGATGATGGCCTTCAGCAG
>JAUQXC010000582.1 GCA_030834825.1 Thermoflexales bacterium | reverse complement strand
CGCTGAAGGCCAGAAAAGATACGCCCACCGCTATGGCGCTGCCCACCATGAGGCCGGCGCTGAGTAGTGCCGGTAATAGCAACGCTGCGCTGCCTCGAAATGCACCGAATGCTGAGATAGCTTGCACTGTGATGATCAAGGACAGCACGGCTGCTCCTGCGCCAAGGAGCATTACTCCCCAGCCGATGTAGCGCAGAATTTTGGCTAAATTCCAGAGGGAGTCATATCTATGCAAGTCAACGGAGGTGCGCCGATTCATGATTTCTGCCTTTGGGGTCGTCCGCTGTGCCCAGTCTTAGCGGCGAGTGTGGATTTTGATTCTGGTGAGAATATAGTCGCAAGTGAAGGAAAGTCAAGCTGCTCGGAGGTTGTTACAATTCAACACGGACTCGCCTGCAAGTGGCGGGGACAAATCTAACACGAGGAAGGAAAACGCTGGGTATTCTATCCTGATTGGTGGTCGGTGCGCTTGCCGGATGGTGGCGGCAGCTTCGGGTTGATCGGTAACATCAGCGTTCCTGTTTTGGGAGCGGTAGTGGTATGGTTTGTCGTCGGACTGCTCAAGAAGTAGTCAGCTCCGTACAAAACAAACTCACACCAAGAAAAACGCGGCAACCCGGTGTATTTGGGTCGCCGCGTTGATTTCTCCCACCATTCGCGCTGCTTAGCTGGCAAAACGCGAAACGGTGGTTGCGACTGTCTGTTCCTGCACCGCGAACCGCCCCAACTGAATGAGCCGGCGGCCCACCAGGGGATACCAGATCAACTGAAGCGTGCCGCCAATTGTCAGGAGCAAAGCACCAATCGTTGTTGCAAAAACCATGCCGAAGATGGGAGCGAAGACCAACACGACCAGCGTGTGAGCGACATCAAGCCCGTGGGCTACCAAGCCCAGATAGGCGATTCGTTTGCTGAAGCTGCTGCTCCGCAACATGCTGATCGAAATGATCACGTAGGCGCCTTCGATGAATAGGCCGCCCATCAGCGGACCGGTGCCGTTGAGCAGCGCGACGAACGACTGCCCGGCGGTGACGATCTGCAATTGCTGTGTGGCGGTGGCCGCGGTGGCATATTGATCGTTGAAGTAAAGCAAAGAGTAGTTGATATTCGTGGCGAGCACGATTGCGATCCCCAGGCAGGCGAGGCCGGTGGCGAAGGCCGCGTAGACTTCATTGGTCCGCCTGAGAGCGGCATACAGGGCGAAGAAGATCGGATACAGCAGGGCCACGCCGACAAGGTCCGTGAAAAAAAGTTGGAGCAACCCGGCGACCCGGTCGTTCTGCATCAGCGCGAGCCAGCTGCTGGCGCTGCCCAGCATGGCATTCCCGCTGATCAAGATGACGACATCGCCGATGAATAACCCAGTTGCAATCAAGGCCGCTATGCCGCCGATTTTGCACAGACTCTTCCAGCTGGATTCAAGCGTTTGAGCAACGGCAATCTGAGTAGGCGATAAAGTCGACATGTGAACTCACTCCTTTATTGGTGCTGTTTGATTTCAATAGGCACGGTGATTGGCGTTTGTCCCGCTATGCTAGCTGCAGCAGCGGGCTGACGCTGGTCGCCCAGGCGCGGATGGTTTCCCAATTCCGCAGATCGATGTTGGGAACGAGGCGAGCCAGCCAGCCAGGCAGGAGAAGCATGGCACCGCGCCGATTGAAGCGCCCGGCGAAGAAGCCTTCATCGATGGGCTGGAGGAGCAGACGAACTTCGTTCAGGTAAGCCACGCGCCTCTGCCGACTCGTTTCGTCACTTCCCGTGTTCTGGATGTGGACGCAGAACAGCGCCACAGGCATGTGATTAAGCGCCGCTTGATTAGCTTTGACGAAATCGATCGCTTCGGGCAGCCAGTGGCCACGATGGATGGCGCTGCCGATCAGCACGGCCTGATAATCGTCGAGCTGCGGCCTGTCTTGAATGGGCTTCACATCCAGGGCCAAGCCGCGAGCGCCCAGCGTTTCACCGATGGTCGCAGCAACCTCGGCGGTCGATCCGGCATTGGTCGCGTAAGCGATTAAGACACGATTATTCATGGTCGCTTCTCCATAAGCAAAAGACGATAACTGAACCGGCGGCGGGTCCGGGGCGAGTGTGGTCGCTCCGCAGATCGTCAGGCCCACAGCCGCTCCGGTAAGGCAGCCTATCTTGAGAAAACGGCGGCGTGAGATAGACTGGGGCACAACAGAATTCGGTGAAACAGGGTTTGGCGAAACGAGTTTTGGCGAAACGAATTTCGGCGACATCTTTGCTCCCGAAGGCCATGCTTCAGCGTTCACGGTGTATTGCTAAGAGCATCACCCCGCGTGCATGCAGGTGGCGCAGCAGGCCGATGAGGCCCGACTGATCAGTGCGGACGCTAAACAGTGTTGTGGCGGTATCGATCCGTTCCAGCGTTATCTGAAGTGGGCTCATGACATTGATTTCATCTAGAGCGACCTGTCCCTTGATCAGAATGTGATAGATGCACATGTCGTTCATGGCCAATTTTCGTAACATCCACGCCTCGACGGTTATTCACTGATCTACGAAACGAAGCCTTTCCTCACGTCCTTAAGCTGGAGCGCGCAACTTCTTATCTCTTTGAAGTTTGTGTCGCGTCCAAAGATAGATCACCAGCCCTACCACGAGCGTCCCATACTCGCCGATATTGACTCCAAGCTGAGTACTCCATCCCCCCAGTCCTACAGTTGGCGATCCTTCGAAGAAGAGAGGTAACCCTGCATCGCCGGGAAACACGGCCGTCATAGGATGGGCGATGAAGTCCACCATCCAGTGGCTGAAAACCAGCAACCCGATGATAACGCTTGTGCGCCAGTTGTGGCAGCAGCGTTGCGCAATCAAGACGGCGACTCCGGACCAGACCAGGGCCATAAAAAGCCCGTGCGACCACGGGTTCGTCGTCGTAGCGCCGAAGTGTTCGACGCCGACTGCAAAGAAAACACCCCAAACAATATCGATCGCGTAGGCGCCTACCAGCAGAACGCCAAGTGGTACATCAGGAGCAAATCGTTTGGCTGCCAGACCGACTCCTGCGTGTGCTAATCCTGCCATTCCAACCTCCTGATCAAACTCTGTTCAGTACTCTGATGCTGTATACGTCCTATCATACCCAAACACGACCCGGCGCGGATCACATGTTCATGTGATCCGCGCCGGGAAAAGATGTGGTTTTGCGTGACAGAGAGGGTTACAACAGCTGCCAGCGGCGTGCCTGCTCGATGGCCTGGGTGCGGTTCTTGACCCCGAGCTTGCCGTAAATGACCTTGACGTGAGAGCGCACGGTATTCACGGAGATGAACAGTCCCTTGGCGATTTCTGCATACTTCAGCCCTTCGGCCATCAAGCGCAGCACGTCCAATTCCCGATCGGTTAACGGCTCAATCAGCTCGGCCATTGATCCTTCGGGGACAGTTGGCTGTGGGGGAGCAGCCAGCTCGTCGTGCGCGGCCTCTGGCGGCTGTGACCTAGAAAATGCAACGAGGATTTTCTCGACGTAGCTCCGTTGAACTGCCCCCAGCCGATCGTGCTTGAGTAAAGCCGCCAGCGTGGCGGCCAGGGGCGGGCCTTCTTCGATGAAAACACTTATGAATCCTTCGGGCTCGGCCAATTCCACCGCTTGGGCACAGTCTGTCAGGCTGGCCTGCTCGTTCCCCAGCGTGGCATGCAGTTGAGTCCGCACCAACAGCGCTTCCAAGGCAAAGAGGAGGTAGTGGTGGTGGAGGGCTCCCGCGATCAACTGATCGGCCAGATCAATGCCTGGCTTCACGTTGGTCAGCTCGCGTCTGGCTTTGGCCCGATACAGCAGAATGCGTAAGGCACTCAGATACAGCACCGCAACTGAGCGAACATTCGGCTGCCCGGTTTGGAGATCAGGGAAAGAGAATGGGTCTTGAAAGGAAAAACCGTGACCGGTGAGGAGTGTCTCGGCTGCTGCCAGACGATGCTGGGCCAGATAGAGACGAACTTGTTGGGCAATGACTTCTTCGCGTACGGCGGCAGGCGCGACCACCTGCATCAGGTCCACCGCTTTTTGAAGTTCCCGGGCAGCGGCTTCTAAATTTCCTTCTATCTGGAACAGACGCGAGAGAATCACACCATAGAAAAGTTCCGCATCACTGTAGCCGCTCAAAGCGCTCACCTGGATGGCCCGCCGAAAGTAACGGTGGGCCTGTTCGAGCTGATGCCACTGATAATGGATCACACCCAGCTCGCCGTATACGGCGGTGCTGATCGGCGGCAGCGATCCTGATCGTTCTACCCGTTCGATCCCGTGCGAGGCAAGATCGTAAGCTAAATGCAATTGACCGTGCTGGATGGCGAGCAAAGCCAGACCGGAACTGCCCAGCAATTCGGAGACGGAATTGGTTGCCGTGCGGCCATACTGGATGATCATCTGGAATGCATCCACGGCGCGGGCGTAATCGTCCAGCTGTTGATAAGCGCCTGCCAATCCCAGATAGATCAGACTGCGGACGCGGCCATCATTTTCCGGGGCGAGCTCCAGTGCGCGGTTGCCCAGCGCCACGCTCTGGGCCGGGTTGCCCTGAGCGTTGAGGAGCATGGTTTGTATCGCCAGCCATTTGGCCGTCAGCACAGGGTCCGTTGTTTCTTCGCTCGTCTGCGGATCGGAAAACAGCGCGTACAATCGCTGCAGGTAAGGAGCTGCTTGATCGTAAGCGCCGCGCATCAGGTGCAGCCAGGCGAAGGCCAGATTGGCGCGCGGGCTGTATTGGCACCATTCCGCCGGGATAGCTTGCAGCCAGCCGTTCACCGTCTTGATATGCCACTGCATCAGCAGGTCCATGGCGTGATCCTCGATCAAGTGCACGGCTGTGGCATAGTCGGTGGCGGCCAGGGCGTGTTCAATGGCTTCGCGCACCAGTCCGGCTTTGACATACCAATGACTGGCGCGGCGGTGAAGCTCGACGGTTTGATCTTTCAAGAGCGTGTTGTGCAAGTCCCGCAGTAAGTCGGCGAACAATTGATGATAGCGATACCACTGGCCTTGATCGTCCAACGGGATGAGGAACAGGTTGGCCTTGAATAACTGCTGCAACAAGCCCTGACTGTCGGTTCGCCCGGTGACCGCATTGCACAAATCGCCATTCAACCTCTCCAGGATCGATGTCTGTAGCAAGAATTGCTGGGTGTTTTCCGATTGCCGGTTGAGCACTTCCTCGGTGAGATAGCTCAAGATGAAGCGGTGGCTGCCGCTGAGGTCAGCGATGAACTTCGTCGAATCTGTCCGGCCATGCAGGGATAAGCCGGCCAGCTGCAAGCCGACGATCCAACCTTCGGTGCGGTCCTCCAGCGCCGCGATATCCGATCGGGAAAGTGACAGACCCAGCCGCTCATTCAGAAATTGATCAGCTTCGCGATCGGTAAAACGTAAATCCGTCGCGCGGACCTCGGTGAGCTGGTTGTTGGCGCGCAGCCGAGCGAGCGGCAAGGAGGGATCTTCGCGCGTAATCAGAATCAAGTGCAGCGCGCGAGGGAGGTTGATGACGAGCTGTTCCAGAATGTGGAGAATGAATTGATCCTGGATCACCTGAAAGTCATCCAGGATCACCAAGCAGCGGTTTTTCCATTCCAGGAGATCATTAAGCAGGGTGGTGCTGATGACCTCGCCCGGGGGCAGCTGGCCCGCACGCAGGACCCCTTCGATTTCCCGGCCTACGTTTGTATCCACCTGTTGAAGTGCCGCGATCAGGTACGTGAAAAAGCGTCCGGGGTCGTCATCCGCCGGATCGAGCGACAGCCAGGCAGCCGGTACATCCAGTGCATTGATCCAATCACTGATACAGGTTGTTTTACCGAATCCGGCCGGTGCCGATACGAGCGTCACCTGGCGACCGGAGTCCAGTCCGTCATTCAAGCGTTGGAGCAGGCGCGGACGATGGACGCGTTTGGCCGCAAGGGCCGGACGGCGCAGTTTGGTGGCTAACAAGTCAGACATCACGCAAGGACCGGTTGGCGATCGCCGCGGTCATGTTCTGTGGACGATCACAACCGTATTATAGCCTCAATTGCCGTCCACGAATCACCTGCTGATGGACCCAACGAAGACGCCGGAACTTTTTGAAGTTGGGGCGCGTCCTTAACGGGGGAAAAACTTCCAACGAAAGGATGCTCTATGCCTACAATTTCACGCAAGACGATCGGGGTGTTGATAATAGTTGCGCTCTGCGCCGGGTGCAGCAGCCCCGCGCTCAGCCAGACGATCGCTCAATCTGGTCTGGCACGGAATATCAACCCTCAAACGCCCGCGGCGGATGTTCAGACGTTGACGACCGACAATCTAGCCTTCGCGTGGGATCTGTATCACGCGCTGCGTGGTACGGACAGCAATCTTTTCTTCTCGCCGCACAGCATTTCAACCGCGCTCGCCATGACCTACGCCGGTGCGCGCGGCGAGACGGCGGCCGAAATGACGCGTGTGCTCCATTTCACTTTGCCGTCCGAGCAACTCTTTCCGGCATTTAATGCCCTGGACCTGGCCCTGCAGCCGGGCCAGCCGGCCGAAAAAGAACAGCCGTTGGAACTGCACGGCGCCAATGCGTTATGGGGCCAGCAAGGCTACACCTTCCGATCGGAATTTCTGGATTTACTCGCGCAAAATTACGGGGCCGGGATGCGGCTGGTGGATTTTAAGACGGCAGCCGAGGCGGCACGCCAGGCCATCAATCAATGGGTGAGCGAGCAGACCCAGGATCGCATCAAAGACCCACTGGCGCCGGGAACGATCGATGCGTTAACGCGACTGGTGTTGGTGAATGCTATCTATTTCAAGGGCGGCTGGCTTTATCCCTTTGAGCCAAAGGCCACACACGAAGGGCCTTTTACCCGCCTGGACGGCAGCCAAGTAACCGTTCCTTTGATGTTCTGGTCCGAGGCGGAAACGGTGGAATACGCCCGGGGAGAAGGTTATCAAATAGTTGAACTGCCCTATCAGGGCGGGAATGCAGTCATGACCATCCTGTTGCCGGATGCCGGCCAGTTTGCGGCGTTCGAAGAGAAGTTGACGACCGCACAGTTGCAGACGTTGTTGAGCAGCTTGAATCCGCAAATGGTCAAAGTGGCCCTGCCGCGTTTTCGGAATGAGAACGACTTTGATCTGACACAGGTGCTGGGACAGCTGGGCATGACTACGGCCCTGTCTGAGGCTGCGGACTTTTCAGGTATGACCGGTCAGCGCGATCTATATATCGGCGCGGTGATCCACAAAGCATTTGTGGAGGTGAACGAAAGCGGGACGGAAGCAGCGGCCGCTACTGCGGTGGTCATGTCGGTGACGAGTGCGCCTGCCGAACAACCGCTTGAAGTAAAAGTCGACCGGCCTTTCATCTACCTGATCCGTGATACCCAAACGGGCGCAGTGCTCTTTGTGGGCCGCGCGTTGGATCCGACCCAGTAAAAACAGAGAACAACTTCACACGAATTTCCCCGAACGCCAGGCGCGCCGCCGCGGTGCGGACACGGCGAAACGCGGCGGCCTGTTCACACAGCGGGTCGCCGCGTGGTGTTTGGGGCGCAGGGTCCCCGCCAGTCTTATAGCTCAGGCGATGACCTGTACACGGAGATCAAAATCAAATTAAGATTGTGGATCCGGGTAAGCACTCCGAGCAGCGCCGCTTGATCGGCGATCCATCCGCTGAGGGTGGTCTCAGCGTTGGATTCAATCCGAATCACCAGCCCGTCAAACCAGGCCGACCACTGCTGGGTCAGCTGACCTTCGACTCGAATTTCATACCAACAGGGTCGATCCATCGTCATCACCGTGTGGTGCCAAGTGGGGTCGGCTTTACAACAACTCCGGCGCGAGTAAGACGATGTTGCCGATGACGCGTCTGCTCTCCAGCAGTTCATTCGCTTGGGCCGCTTCCAGAATGGGAAACTTCGCTGCAATGATGGGCTTGATTTTGCCTTCGGCCAGCAGCTGGAAGAGCGTAGCCCAATCTTCCAGAAATGGACGGCGATTTAAGCGAGATTTGCTGGTGCCATAGTAGCTGGCCGACCTCCCATTGGGCAGCAGGTTGAACAGGACAACCTGACTCAGGTGTTTCAATGTGCGCGAAACACTCAACGGATTGCTGTAGCCCACCAATGCACCGCCGCGCTTCAGCAGCGAATAACCGCGCGCGAAGTAGTGGCCTCCCATCCCGTCAAAGACGGCATCAAGACCGTTCGGTTCCGCTTGACGGATCACTGCGACGAAATCCTGTGTGTGATAGTCGATGGGCGTCGCTCCATATTCGATCAGGGTGTGATGTTTACTGGGTGAAGCCAAGCCATACATTTTGAGCCGGGCCAGTTTGCCCAGCTGCAAAAACGCCGTGCCAATCCCGCCGCTCGCACCGATGATCAACACCTTACCCCCGGCCTTGACTTTGGCTGATCGGCGGAGCGTCTGATAAGCGACGATGTAGTTCAGGAGCAGCGTGACCGCCTCAGCCGGATCCAGCGCAGCGGGGACGGGAATCAATTGTGCGGCATTCCAATAAATGTACTCGGTATAGCCGCCGTACCCCATGAAAGCCGCTACACGATCTCCAACAGCCACATGCGTGACGCCTGCCCCCAGCTCATCGACAATGCCGATGATGGCATAGCCCGGCGTAAAGGGTAGTTTTATCTTAAACGGAGACTGACCGTAACGGGCTTGAACATCGGGCAGAGTGACCGGCACGGCCAGGACTTTGATTCGAGCTTCTCCAGCATGCGGTGTCCGCAGATCATTCTCGACGATCTTGAAGACCTCCGGCGAACCTCTCCCGGTGACGATGACGCTGTGGTATTTCATGGATAATGTCCTCCAGGATTCTAGGTCTTGCTGCTGGCCAGCAGGTACAGTGTCAGGGCGGTGGCGATCACGGCCAGCAGCGGTGCGATCCGGTGGATCAGCAAGATCGCCGCATGATCCGGTTTGCCGATGCTCAGCAAAGCGCCGGACACAAACAAAGCGAGGAAGAGCAAACCAGTGATCGCGATGGCGCCCAAGACGAGCGTCCTGATCTCCACATCCCCGCGCAGGTGGTAGACGGTCACGGCTGTAAAGATCACCACCCCCAGCGCAATGAGCTTGTGGATGTTGAATAGCGCAGAGTTGTAGGGCTTTCCGGAATTGCTCAACCCGATGCCAAAAACAAAGGTGAAGAGAAACAGCAGGCCGATGACGACGATTCTTGATACACTCGTATTCATTTCACGCTCCGTAGTTTTGATTTGCACACAGGATACGACGTTGGGCACAAAATGTCAGTGTACCAAGGCAGTCTCTTGGAGATCGGGACAAAATAGAGAAGAGGTGTACTTTGGTACACCTCTTCATGCGGGCCAGCAGGTTAGGTGAAAGGCGAACTATCCATCAACTGGAAGCAGGCCCAGTTGACGGGCACGGGCCACGGCCTGCGTGCGGCGGCTGACGTTCAGCTTGCCGTAGATATTGCCGGTATGCTTCTTCACTGCACGTACTGTGATGACCAGCTTGTCCGCTATCGCTTGATTTGAATCACCGGCGGCAATGAGGTGCAAGACTTCCAATTCGCGCGGTGTCAACGGCTCGACGAGAATTTCTGATTTTTGATTTCTGATTTTTGATTGGAGAGAGGTGTTCTGGGACGCCGTTAACGGAAAGGCTGCCAACAACCGATCGATATATTTCAGACGATTCCGCTGTTCACCGGGCGGGGCCGGGCTTTGTTCAATCATCACCTGGCAGCGGGCAATCAACGCTTTCACGGTTTTGCCCTCTTCGAAGAAGATGCTGATGAATCCTTCCGGTGCAGCCAGCTCCAGGGCTTGGGCAACATCGGCCTGTCCGGCATGAGCGTTTCCAAGTGCGACATGCAGTTGAGCGCGCAGCAGGAGCGTTTCCAGCGCGATGGAAAGGTATTGGCTTTGGAGCGCGCCGCTAATCAAGCGATCGGCCAGCTCGATCCCGGATTGTACGAACTTCTGATCGGGCTGTGTCCTGGCACGGTATAACAGGATGCGCAAGGCGCTGTTGTACAACAGCCCACTTGCGTAGGTGATGGCCAGTTCCGGTGCGAGATCGGGAAAGGTAAATCCAGCGTGGAAAGAGAATCCCTGCGTGGCGAGCGCACTCTCAGCCGCAGCCAGACGATGCTGCGCGAGATGGAGGCGGACCCCTTGGGCAACAGTTTCTTCTCCGCCCCAAACCGGCGCGCCAGACTGCGTCAGTTCGATCGCCTTTTGGAGTTCCTGTTCGGAGGCTTCCAGGTTTCTTTCCAGCTGCAATAGTCGCGAAAGATTCGCCCGGCCATAAACCTCGCCGGCAACGTAACCGCTCAAGGCACACAGCTGGATGGCCCGCCGAAGATGACTCTGGGCTTCGGCGAGGTGCCCCCACTGATACTGAATCTGCCCCAGTGCGCCATACACGGCGGCCACAATGGAAGGCGGCGAGCCCGATCGTTCTATGCGGTCGATCCCTTGTGAGGCGACTTCGTAGGCAAAATGCAATTGACCGTGCTGGGTGGCGATCTGCGACAGGACGGAAATCCCCATCATTTCCACCAGAGCATTAGCCGCGGCCCGGCCAAGCTGGATCGCTTTCTGGTAGACCGCCACCGCATGCTGGTAATCGTTTTGCAGCAGGTAGGCTGAGCCTAGTGCGTTATAAGCCAGGCTCTGCACATAGCCATCCGTTTCCGGTGCGAGGTCCCGTGCGCGGTGGGCCAGCTCGAGGCTTTCAGCCAACCGGCCTTGGGCGCTGAGCAGGTGGGCCTGCAACGCCAGCCATTCAGATCGAAGCGCAGGAGCAGCTTCGTCCAATGGTGAACGGGCAAACCCTCTGTGCAATCGTTCTACATACGGAGCCGCCGCGGCATAAGCGCCGCGCAGCAGATGCATCCACGCAAAAGCCAAGTTGATTTTGGGACTTTGGAGATGCAGCTCGGCCGGGATGGCTGTCAACCAACTCTCCACCGTTTTCGTATATCCTTGCATGAGCATTTCCACGGCGTTGCTTTCGATCAAGCGCACTGCCGTCACATAGTCTGCGGCAGCCACCGCGTGCTGGACGGCTTCGTTTATCATTCCAGCTGCTTCAGACCAGCGGCTGGCTCGCTGGTGGAGTGTGGCGATCACTCCACAGGGAAAGGCCTGCTGCAGACGGACCTGGAGCAAATCGGCAAACAAGCGATGGTAGCGGA
>JAUQXC010000581.1 GCA_030834825.1 Thermoflexales bacterium | reverse complement strand
GTGATTTGCGGGCAGAATTATAACCGCCAGAGAGAAGGCTGTCAAACGACCCAATCGAACCTCAGGCGTGGACGGGTTTCCGCTCGATCTTGCGCACAGCCACGTCGATGCGGTCGAGCGCTTTGTTGATGTTTTCCCTTGAATTGGCATACGACAGGCGCAGGAAGCCTTCGCCATAGTGGCCGAAGGCCGTACCGGCCAGCGTCGCCACACTCGCATCGGCCAGGAGATAATCGGCTAGGTCCTTCGCTTTCATCCCGGTGGCAGCGATGTGGGGAAAGGCGTAGAACGCGCCCTTGGGCATCAGGCACTGGAAGCCGGGAATCTGATTCAGGCCGTTCACGATCAGATCGCGGCGCTCTTTGAACTTCGCCACCATCACGTCCACGTCATCCTGCGGCGCAGTTAACGCTTTGACACCTGCAATCTGTGTGGCCGTGCCGGTACATGAGACGGAGTTGGTGACCAGGCGGCTGATGGCCTGCGCCACATCCACCGGCATGACGCCATAGCCCAACCGCCAGCCCGTCATCGCGTAAGTCTTGGAAAAACCGTCGAGGATGATCGTGCGCTCCAGCATGCCGGGCAGGCTGGCGATGCTGCAGAACTCGCCCTCGTACAAGATGCGGCTGTAAATTTCATCCGAGAGCACGATCAGATCGTGGCTGATGACCAACTGCGCGATTTGCTCCAGGTCCGCGCGATTCATCACCCCGCCGGTCGGGTTGGCGGGCGAGTTCAAGATCAACATGCGCGTTTTGGGCGTGATCAGCCGTTCCAGATCGTTGAGGTCAAAGGCAAACTCGCGTTCCATCTTCAACGGGATGGGCACGGCCCGCGCGCCGATGAAATTGATCATGCTTTCATAGATCGGGAAGCCGGGATTGGGATAAATAACTTCTTCGCCCTGATTGACCAGTGCCTGAATCGCAAAGAAAATGATCGGCTTGCCGCCGGGTACGACCACCACGTTGTCTGGCGAGACATCCACTTCGCGGGTGCGATTGATGTAATGCGCGATGGCGGCGCGCAGCTCGGGGATGCCGGCCGACGGCGTGTAGTGCGTGCCATGATGGTTCAGCGCGTGCACGGCCTCGTCGATGATGTGCTGCGGCGTGTCGAAATCGGGTTCGCCGATTTCCAGATGGATGATGTTGCGCCCCAACTTCTCCAGCGACTTGGCGCGCGAGAGGACTTCAAAAGCGGTTTCTGTGCCGAGGCGGCTCATACGGGATGCGAGTTTCATACGAATTCTCCTTAAAGGTTTGGGCGCTTGATTTTACCAGTACACCGATCAATGTCAATTTTCAATGATGGCTGAGCAATGGTAAGATCACTTTTGATGAAGAAACCCGCCGCTTCGATCGATTATTCACTCTACGCCGGACGCTGGATCGCAATTGTCCGCGATCGCGTAGCCGGCGTTGGGCGCACACCCGACGAGGCACGGTGGGCGGCCAAGGTCTCTCGCCCCAAGGACGATCCGCAGGTGATGTTTGTGCCGCGGAACTACCGGAAGGGAGACAAACTTGTGTGACCAGGTGACTGGGTGCGCACGTTGGCGTAGCCACCTGGTCGCCGGGTCATGAGTTTATCCATGAATATTACTTCTCCTCTCCTTACGACGGTTAAGCAACTCTGCGCTGAACGCCACATTCGGGCGTGGCTTGTCGGTGGCGCCGTGCGCGATCTTTTGTTGGGCCGTGAGGTTCACGATTGGGACATCGCCGTCGAGCGGGACGCCATCCGTTTGGCGCGCGCTACCGCCGATCGGTTGAACGCGGATGTTTACGTGTTGGAAGCCGACCTTGATATGGCGCGCGTGCTCGTCGGCGACACCCTGATCGATTTCGCGCGGCTGCGCGAGGCGGACCTCGATCGCGACCTGGCGGGCCGCGACTTTACGATCAACGCCCTGGCGATCGATCTCGAGCTGCCCGATCAAGTGATCGATCGCTTCAACGGCCAGGCCGACCTGGAAGACGGCGTCATCCGCGCGCTGACTGAAACTTCGCTGACCAGCGATCCGGTGCGCCTGCTGCGGGCCGTGCGACAGTCGGCCTCACTGGCGTTGGCGATCGATCCGCAAACCGCCGAGTGGATTAAGACGCACGCGGCGTTGATCGCCGCTGCGCCTGCCGAACGCGTACGCGACGAGTTGCACAAGCTGCTCCAAGAGAGTGATGTAGCCGACAGTCTGTTGCTGCTGGATGCGTTTGGCTTGCTGGCTCACGTTCTGCCGGAAGTCGCCGCGCTGAAGGGCGTCACGCAATCTGCGCCACATCACTGGGATGTGTACGAGCACACGCGCCGGGTCGTCGATGCGTTGGAACTGCTGGGCACGCGCTGGCTGGGCTTCGACCAGTCGGACGAGAGCGCCCTCATGCTGCCTGTCATCCCTGACTTTGTGTGGGATAGCCTCTTTCTCAACCTGCCGGAATACAGCGATGCATTGCGAACCCATCTAGGCGACGGTTCACGCTGGTTGCTGTTGAAGTGGGCGGCGTTGCTGCATGACATCGGCAAGGCGAAGACGAAGACCGTCGAAGCCGATGGACGCATACGTTTCTTTGGACACGAGGACCTCGGCGTGAAGCTGAGCGAAGAACGCCTGCATGCTCTGCGTTTCAGCAACGATGAAATCAAACGTGTGACGGGCATCATCGGCGGGCACATGCGGCCGCATTGGCTGGCGGAAGCACCGTTGACTCGCCGCGCGATATATCGCTTCTTCCGCGACACCCAGGATTACGGCGTCGATATTCTGCTGCTGTCGCTGGCCGATCATCTTGCTACACACGGGCCGGACACTGAGCTCCGCCGCTGGGTCGAACGCCTGGGCCTAATCGCCCAAATGTTGGACGCCTATTTCAGCCGGCATGCCGAAGTCGTCGCGCCGCCGCCGTTGGTCAATGGCAATGACCTCATGGAGGAATTAGGACTATCACCGGGCAAGCAAGTGGGCGTGATCCTGGAAGCGATTCGAGAGGCACAGGCGAGCGGTGAGGTGGTGACCAGAGAGGATGCGTTGATGTTAGCGAAGCGAATAACGAATAACGAGTAATGCGTAATAGATTTTACGCGTTACTCATTGCTCGTCACCTACAGCAAATTCCGTTTTGGTTTACCCCTCCGGAGTAGAGCCTTGCCCGTGCCCGTCGTTTCACGGCGGCGGGCCGCCAGGCGTAGGCGGAACCCGGCTAAAGCCTCGACTCCAAAGCGTAAATCGATCAGGAATTTGCTCTAATATTTTGAGTTCTTACGTTCCCCATGGTTTTCCGATCAACTTCTCAAATATCCACAACAACCCCCACAAATTGATTGCGATCGAGACCAGGATCAGGCCCTGCTTGAGCCTCGTCACCTTTTGCATCCCGGCTGCCAGCAGGATGATCCACATCGGCGCGGCATCGAAGACATAGCGCCAACCGAATTGTAATGATCCCGTGTTGTGATAGAACCACAGCGGGATCAGTGTCGCTAGCAGGCCGATCCAGGCAGCAAGGATAACGGGCCTGAATGATTCCGGCTGAAGCCTCGAGTCCGGATCATTGCGTCGTTTGAAAAACTGGCCCAATCCACTAAAGGTGATCAACAGCGCTGGAGTGACGAAGAAGATACTCATCCCCAGCGGATTTGGCGTGATGGGTGCGGAGGTATCCGCCAAATTCACACCTTCCAGCAGATAGGCGCAGGCTTGTGTAATGAACGCCGGCACCGCGCCCTTCACCTCGGGCGGTGAGAGCAAGGACACGGCCAGGTTACAGGGCACAAAGCGCAGATTGAATCCGCCATAGCGCGCATATACGCTCGTAATGTTGTCCGCGCCCGTGACGTAGGCGTAGCCAAAATCGGTGAACGATTTGAAGCGGGCATGGTTGTAGACAAAGTGGGCGGCGAGGCCAAGGGCAAGAGCAGCACCAAACAATAACCCATTACGCAATATGGAGTATGCAATACGTTGTTGGCGCGTCCCACTGGTAGGATTCGCTCTACTGCGTATTGCGTAAACCATGACGATCAAGAAGAACGGCGCGAGGAACAAGGCCGTTGGCCGTGCGAAGCCCGCGCAGGCCAGCCACAGCCCGACGAGGAACCAGCGCTGTCGCATCAACGCTTCGCGCGTGGCGAGCAAGGCAAAGAACACCACAACGACCTGCGCGGTGAACCAGTACGTGCCGAGTGCAGCGAGATACCAGAACGGTGTACCTAGTGCGAAGAGCAGCGTGATCCAGCGGCGGGCAGATTCGCTAATAGAAATCGAATCCACCGCGGAGACGCTGAGTTCGCCGAGTTTTTCAGATGGTACCTCCGCGTTCTCTGCGTCTCTGCGGTGAAATATTCCGAGCAGCGAATACACCAGCACCACATCGATCGCGCCGAGGACGATGCTGAATAGCACATCGCTGAAGCCCACGCCGAAGATCGCCACGA
>JAUQXC010000580.1 GCA_030834825.1 Thermoflexales bacterium | reverse complement strand
TATATTCAACTGCCGTGGACCTTCACGCCTGATCTGGCACGTTTTCTGGGCCTGCTGATTGCCGAAGGCCGCAGTACCAGCGCCAATCAGGTTTGGTTCGTCAATTCCGATCCTGCCATAAACGCCGAATTTGAGCGGCTGGCTGGCACCCTGTTCGGCGTCAAAGTGTCCCGCCAGCACTACAAGTCCACTGTCGAGGACAGCCTCATCTACTCGCGCCCGCTGCAAATGGCGCTGGAGCGGCTGTTCAAGTTTCCCATCCGCTCGAAATCGGCTGGCAAAGAAATCCCGCCACAAGTGTTGCTGGCGCCACCTGAAGTGCAATGGGCGTTTTTGTCCGGTCTATTCGAGGGCGATGCCTATCTCTGCGTCAACGAGTATGCCGACCGCCGCCAGGCGTATATCGAATACACGACAGCCAGCCGCACTCTGGCTCAACAGGTCATCAGTGTGCTTCTGCGACTGGGCGTCTTTGCTACGCTCCGCACCAAGCGCAAATACGCCAGCAACACAACCGCCAAACAAACGCGCAGCTACTACTCCGTTTTTATTTACGGTGTACAACAATTGCGCTATACCGCTGAGCATCTGTCGTTTAGCGGAGAGAAACAGGCCGCGCTAGATCAACTGCGCCGGCTTACCGCAGCGCCCAACCCCAATCACGATTTGATCCCAGGCGTGACCCCGCTGGTTAAGACCGCCGTGCAATTGGCCGGCGTCAAGCTCAAGCCTGTACGACGCGCTCATGCCAAACTGGCGGCTTATGTGGAACAACGCTGTGAAGCCAGTCGAACGGGTTTGCTCGAAGTCGCCGCCCAGATCGATCAGTTGGGCAGCCAGCCGCAGCAAGCACACGCTTACCTTGAGCGCTTCATTACGCTGGCAACCTCAGATGTTTATTGGGATGAGATCGTCTCAGTCGAATCCATCACGCCGTCGGATGAATGGGTGTACGATTTGTGCGTGGCCGAAACGCACAATTTCGTGGCGGGAAACATCATCGTCCACAACAGCAATGTAGCCGACGGATTGCGTTGGGTGTTGGGCGAACAAGTCTTCTCGGCCTTGCGCGCCAAGAAGACGGAAGACTTGATCTTTGCCGGTGGTGATGGCCGCCCCCGCGCCGGTATGGCCGAGGTGTACCTCACGCTCGACAACTCCGATGGTTTCTTCCCCATCGACTTCAACGAAGTGGTCGTGGGCCGCCGAGCCTATCGCGACGGCGAAAATGAATACCTGCTCAATGGTAGCAAAGTGCGCCTGCGCGATGTGAGCGAACTGCTGGCCAAAACCGGCCTGGCACGCCGCACCTACACCGTCATCGGCCAGGGCATGGTCGATCAGGCGCTGGCGATCAACTCCGACGAACGCCGGGCTTTGTTTGAAGAAGCGGCCGGTATCTCACTCTATCGTCACAAACGCGAAGACGCGCTGAAGAAACTCGACGAGACGCGCCGTAACCTGGAACGGGTGCGCGATATCCTCGCAGAAATCGGCCCACGCGTACGTTCGATGGAACGCCAGGCACAGCGCGCCCGCGACTACGCCCGCCTCTCCGGCGAGCTGCAAGAGACCGAACGCATCTGGTTCGGTTATCATTGGGGCAAAGGCCAGACGGCCCTGCGTGAAGCAAAAGAAGCCGTTGAAGCACAGACCCTCGTGCTTAACGCGCGCCGCGCCGAGCTGGGCAGTTATAACGATCGGATCGAGACGATCCGCAAACAGCAGTTCGAACTGCGCACGCAGGTGGGCGAATGGCATCGCGCTTCGAGCGGATTGCATACGCAGGCCGAAGCTTTGCAGCGGCAGCTGGCGGTCTTGGAAGAGCGCGCGCGATCGTTGCAACAGCAGATCGATCAGACCCAGAGCGATCAGGCCGCGCTCGAAACACAGTTGATCGCCCAGGCCGAACGGGTGGCCGCCGCCGAAGCGGAACTCAAGGCCATCGTCACGCGCTACGACACGCAGGCCGCCGCCATTGCCACGGCGCAAGCCGCGTTGACCGAGCGGCAAACGCAGCGCAAGTCGCTGCAACAATCTCGCGCCGAAGCGCAGACGGCGATCCAGAAAGCCGAACTCGCGTTGGAGGATCGCCGCAATCGACGAACGCAGTTGGCGGAGCGACGCGCGGCGCTGGAACAAGAGGTCACCGCGCACGCTGCCGAGATTGCCACACTCCAACAACGCCAGACCGAATTTGAAACACAACGCGCCACGCTCGAAGCTGAGCTGGCGGCCAATGAGGCCCAGCGCGCCGCCCGGCTGACGCAGATCGAAACGCTGAACAACGAACTGGACCGGGCGAAACAAGTCGCGGCGCAGTGTGACACCGCGCTGGATGAAGCCCGCGCGGCGGAGAATCGCCTGCGCGAACGTCACGCGATCCTGTCGGAGATGCGCGCGGCGCTGGGCGGTTTCGATGCAGGCACGCGTGCGGTCATGGGTGCGCAGCTGCCCGGCGTGCGCGGCCTACTGGCCACCCTCATCGATGTGGATTCAGAATGGGAACGCGCCATCGAAGCGGCGCTGGGACAGGACGTTCAAGCCATCGTTGTGGAGTCGGTAAGCATCCTGCCAGAAGTGCGCGACGTCCTGGGCGACAGCGACGGGCGTGTCTCCCTGTTGCCGGTGGAAGCGCGACTCAAGCCGCCGGTTGATGAGGCCCCGCTCGATCTGCCGTCGAATGCGCGCGGCTGCCTGCCCTTTGGAGCGTGGCTGCACCGCCGGGAAAACCACAGCGATACTCACCCTCCGATCGCGTCACAGCTGCCCGACGGTTTGAAATTCGCCACGGATGTCATTCAGTGCGCTGACGATCTACGCCCTGCCCTCGAAGCTCTACTCAAGCACGTGGTGCTGGTGGATTCATTGAGTGACGCCGAAGATCTCTGGGCGCAGCTGCCCGCCGGGTATCGCCTGGCCACGCGCAGCGGCGAAGTGCTGCACACCACCGGCTTGATTACGCTGGGCCGCGCGGCGGGTTCCGGCGAATTTTTGGCGCGCGAGCGCGAATGGCGTGAACTCCCCGCGCGCATCGACGCAGCAACCCAGCGCAGCGCAGGCGCGTTGCAGCAGCAGGCCGAGGCGCTGCAACACATCGACGATTTCACGCAGCAATTGACGACGGTGAAGGACGAAGTCCGATCGGTTGACAAGGCGATCGGGACCAAGACAGACGAACGCCGCGCGCTGGAGCGGCAGATCGAGGACGTGCAGCGCGCCAGCGATTGGCAGCAAGGACTGATCGCGCAGGCCCAGACTGAGATCGCCGTGCTGGGCGATCAAGCTGCGCAGCTGCAAGCCGAAGAGGAACGCCTGCACGGCGAGATCGCACGGCACACTACCACCCTGCAACAGTCTGAGGCGCAGTTGAATGAACTGCCGCTGGAGACGCTGGCCACGCAGTTGACGGCCGTGCAAGCCGAAGCTGCCGTATCCGATCAACTGCGGCGCAGCCAGACCAACGTTGTGGAATCGTATCGATCGGGGTTGGAGCAGATGCGCGGGCAGCTGCAAGGCCGTCGTGATCGGACCAGCCAGATTGCCCAGGAGCGGGAAACGATCGGCGCTCAGATAAACGACTTGCGCCAGCGCGAGACGACGCTGCACGATGAACTGGCCCAGTTTACCACCCGGATCGATCCGGCTGAGGTGCAGCTGCGCACATTGGAGATCGATCAAAACCGGCTGGAGGGCGAAGAGCGATCGGCACGCAGCCGCCTGAGCGAACTGGAATTGCTCTACAATCAGGCCATGCTGGACATGGCGCGGCGCGAAGAAGAACTGAATCATCTGCACGCGCGCATTGACGAAGAGTTGGGACTGGTGCAGCTGGAGATGGCCGATCTCAGCGGGCCGCAGCCGCTGCCGCTCAAGCCCATCGTGTCCGAGCTGCCCATCGTGGCCGAGCTGCCCGAAGGCATGGAGCAGGAACTGCAGCGCATGAAGGCGCAGATCCGCCGCCTGGGGCCGGTCAATCCCGAAGCGCAAACAGAGTATGAAGAAACCAAGCAGCGCTTTGAGTTTCTGACCCAGCAATCAGCGGACCTGGAACAGGCCATCGAGCAGTTGAACCAGGTCATCCTCGAGCTCGATCAATTGATGGAGACGTCCTTCCGTGAGACGTTCCAGAAGATCGCCGAAGAGTTCAAAGGCATGTTCCAAAAATTGTTCGCGGGAGGCTCGGCCAAGCTGGTGCTGACCGAGCCGGAGAACATCGCGGCGACGGGCGTGGAGATTATGGCCCGCCCGCCGGGTAAGAAGCAGCAGGGTCTGGCGTTGTTGTCGGGCGGTGAACGATCGCTGACCGCCGCGGCGCTGATGTTTGCCATCTTGAAAGTAAAGCCGCCCCCGTTCTGCATTCTGGACGAGACCGACGCGGCCCTGGACGAAGCCAACGTAGGCCGCTTCCGCGACACCATCAAGGAGCTGAGCCGCGACACACAGTTTGTCATCATCACCCACAATCGCGGCACCATCGAAGCCGCCGATACCATCTACGGGATCAGCATGGGCACCGATTCCGCGTCGCGCGCCATTTCACTGGAATTGGAGACCGCACAAAATGGCCGGTGAAACCATTCTCGTCGTCGACGACTCACGCCCCACACGCGAATTCATCGTGGACTATGTCCTGAAGCCGCAGGGCTATCTCGCCATTCTCGCCGTCGATGGCGAGGAAGGCGTACAGCTGGCGCTGGAACAAAGTCCCGCTTTGATCATCCTCGACGTGGAGCTGCCCCGACTGGACGGCATGGGCGTGCTGCATAAGTTGAAGGCCAACGAGCTGAGCATCCCGGTGATCATGTCCACCGCACATGGTTCAGAACAAGTCGCCACGGAGGCCTTCCGGCTGGGCGTGCGCGACTACGTGCCCAAGCCATTCGAAGTCAGCACCATGATCAGGGCCATCGAACATGCGCTGGCCGAGACACGCATGCGCAAAGAGCGCGACGAGCTGGTCGCCAAGCTGCTGCAAACCAATCGATCGCTGGAAGCGCGCCTGCGCGAACTCAACACGTTGTACGGCATCAGCAAGAGCGTGACCATGCTGCTCGATCACGACAGCTTGCTGCGGCGCATTGTGGAGGCCGCCCAGTTCGTGACCGGCGCCCAGATGTGTCTGCTGCGCCTGTACGATTGGGCGACCGGCCAACTGCGCATCCAGGCCATCAACGGCACGCGCAGCACGGCGCTGCCGCCGGAGAACGATAAGGTCGCTCAGCAAGTGCTGCGCGCCGGACAACCCGTGATCACCGCGATGGCGGTGGCCGTGCCGTTGAAGGTAGGCGGCAAATTGATCGGCACCCTGGAGGCCATCAACGACGCCGAGACGCGGCCTTTCCTCGAACATGATATGCACCTGCTGCAAGCGCTGGCCGATTACGCCGCAATCGCGATCGAGAATTCACGCCTGTTCCGCGAGCTGGAAGAATCAAAGGAACGCGAGAAGCAGATCATTCGCAACGTATTCGAGCGCTACGTGACGCCCACGATTGTGGAGCAGTTGTTGAGCAGTCCGCACACGGTGGCGCTGGGTGGGGCCCGCCAGCCGATCGCGGCATTGTTTGCCGACGTGCGCGGCTTCACGACGCTGGCCGAGCAGTTGCAGCCGGAGCTGTTGTTCGACGCGTTGAACTATCATCTTTCGGTGGGCGCCCAGGCCGTGCTGAATCAC
>JAUQXC010000579.1 GCA_030834825.1 Thermoflexales bacterium | reverse complement strand
GAAGAAACCGGCCAATCCGGCCTTGTCGGATTCATGTTCTTGAAAGCCGACTCAGAGTCCATTGAGATCACCAGTCACCAATACGGTGTACCACTGGCAGGGTTCAGACTCTCGGGCTTTAGCTTGGTGATTTACTGGTTGATCGAATTGCTCATGATCGTCGGTTTGGCCGCGTACATCAACCGTTCTTATGCCAAACAACCATATTGTGATCAATGCGAGACTTGGCGTGATTATGAAGTGCCTATGCTGGGGTCGCCCGAGCACGTAGACGAAGCGATTACAGCCTTTCAAAGGCGAGACATCCCCACGGCGATCGAAGCGTTAGGGACGTGCGAACAAGGAGATTTCATTCGCTTGGAAATCGAGTATTGCCCGCGCTGTTTTGAAGATGCTTATGCTAAATTGGTGGCCGTGCACGACACGGGACAGCCGAAGCACTGGACCGAGCAACTATTGTGGTCGAATCGGCTCGATCCGAATTTAACTCGCCAAGTCTTGGAACTTGCCCGCTGAGAAGACCCTCTCGTTTTATTCCTCCTCGCCCTGCGCAAGGTGCCGCGTTCGCTAATCTCAGCTGATCCGCACTCAGGACAGCGCGGACCCTCGGGCCGGCGCAACTGGCGCACAACGGCATAGCATTTGGCGTCATCACTGAGGGTTTGAATAGTGACGAGCCTGAACACCACCAAGTGAGAGGATGGGAACAATCTTACCTCAAAGTTGGTCACGTCCTCGAAATACCGAATGAGCCAAACTCGTTACTTTTGGTGATGAAATCCCGACCCGGTTTTGCGATGCTGTCGCCTGCCAGGAACAAATACCAAGAGGAGGCGCTATGAAAAACCGTGTGATGCTGGATTCCCTTGGAATCGACTCAGTGACTGCAATAGGTCCTGAGCCAGGATGCGCAGCAACAGTGGCCGCACTTCATTTAGGAAAAAGTGACTACCCGGAAACATGCGCATGGCAAATGGGCCATGGGTTTGTTCGGCCCAGGCTTCCAGTTCGGGGCGGGTCACCATGCTGTCGCGTAGTCCTCCCGTGGCTGAGATGGGGCAAGCGAGTGCAGGTCCAGGCCGATAGGAGTAGGTTTCATTGATGGCAAAATCGGCGCGCAAGATCGGATACAACAGTTCCATCATTTCGGCATGGTGCAGGATTTCATCCGGCGTGCCATTCAGGTCCGCAATCTTACGGATGAAGTCGGCTTGTGGTAGCTGATGGATGGGCGGATCGGTGTTGGCGATCTGAGGTGCAGCATGTGCTGAGACAAAAAGATGAATCAGATTCGACTGTGGAGATTGTTCGAGCTGACGCGCAATCTCAAACGCGATCAACGCTCCCAGGCTGTGACCAAAGAAAGCGTAGGGCCGATCGAGATAAGGTTGGAGGTCAGCCGCCAAAGTTTCCACTAAAGGTTGGCTGCTGCTCAATAGCGGCTCGCTTAGGCGATTTTCGCGACCTGGATATTGAATAGTACAGACTTCGATGGTCGGCGGTAGGTCGTTGGGCCAGGCACGAAAAATCGAGGCTCCCCCTCCAGCGTACGGGAAACAGAAGAGACGTAGAGTCGCCTTAGGATTCGGCCGGGGACAGCTCACCCCGGCCGATGGCGGTCGTGTTATCGCACTCATACGCAGGCGCAAAGAACTGCAGCGACTAGCCCTCTATGATTTCCAAATGGCCGGTGCCGTTGAGCGTGGCTAGCTCTAGTTGGGCATGACCGCGGACTTTGATGTAATTGAGCGTCAGGGTACCCGCGAGCTGTACGGTGCCAGTGCTTTGCGCAAAATCGGCTCGCGAGAGATCGCAGCGCTCTTGCTCGAGGCGCAACCCCAATTCCGTTCCCCCGCGAGTGTCCGTAAACTTGACCAACACGTAACCCCTCTCAATCGCTTGTTTTAATTCCTCGGCAGATTTGTAGCGTTGACTCGTGATAGGGTGATCGCCTTCCGATAGACGTTGCGCTAGTTCATCCATGATGTTGTTGTTCCTTATGACCCGCCGGTTGCTGGCGAGCGTCTTCTTCCATCTTTTTGCGCAAGCTGAGCGGCCGCATATCGGTCCACACTTCCTTGATGTAAGCTAGGCAATCTGCTTTCGGGCCGCTCTTACCGGCATCCTTCCAGCCGAGTGGATTCTCGCGATCCGCTGGCCAGATCGAATACTGCTCTTCGTGATTCACGACAACTTTATAGATGGTTGTATCTTCTTGTTCTTCGTAAGACATCAGGGATTCTCCTTAAAAAAGTGAAAACGAGTGTGATTTCTGTCAGCTGCAACGAGCCGTCCGGGTGTTATGGCGTTAACACCAGTGTCGCTTCGCGGTTCTGCTCGATGTTGGCGCGCTCGGACAACATCGGATGGTACTGCACGTTCGCCCATAATTGAACGAAATCCTCGCGATGAGGGTGCAGCAGGCGCTCACTTTGTCCCGTCGTATGGATACTGACTGAATTTTCGAACGCGCCCAGATCGACGATCATTCTTTGGGAGACACTGTGAATAACGG
>JAUQXC010000578.1 GCA_030834825.1 Thermoflexales bacterium | reverse complement strand
AGGAGATTTGAAGATGGAAGCAAAACTGTATGTAGGTAATTTGTCGTACACGACCTCCGAGGACGATCTGCGCACGTTGTTCGCGCAGGCAGGCACGGTGGTCTCAGCGGCGGTGATCAAAGATCGTGACACCGGCGACTCGAAGGGCTTTGGGTTTGTCGAGATGACAAGCCAGGTGGACGCGCAAAAGGCCATCAGCATGTTCAATGCCTATCAGCTAGGCGAACGCCAGCTGAAGGTGAATCTGGCCAAGCCGCGTGAAGAGCGCAGCAGCCGTGGCGGCGGCTACCGCGGGTTCTAACCCATCCTGCTTCACGAGTCTGTCTCGCTGGCCTTACCAAAGGAGCGCCCCTTGGAGTTCAGAACAGGTGATGAAGTGGTCCACCCCAACTATGGGGTGGGCAACATCGTGCGGTTGGAAGAGCGAGAACTCGCCGCCAGCGGAATGCGCTGGTACTATGTCCTGGCGATTGGCACGGCGACCGTCTGGATGCCGCTGCAGCCCGATGGGTCAACCACTTTGAGAGCCGTCACCCGCAAACAGGACCTGGAAGAATACCGCACGGTGTTGAGCAGCCAGCCAATCGTGCTTAATCGTGACTTCAAGAAACGCCAGATCGATCTCATCGAAAGACTCACCCAGAGCTCGTTTCGAGTGATGTGTGAGATCGTTCGCGACCTGACCGCCTTCGGCTGGAATCGCTCCATCGGCGAAACCGATGCCACCCTGCTCAAGAAAATCCAGGATAATGTCGGGCGTGACTGGGCAGCCGCTACGGGCCAATCCAGCCAGGAGGCGATTCACGAGGTGGAGGCGTTGCTGCAGGCCGGTCGCGTCGCTTACCAAACATAGAGGTCACCGCGCTTTCAAGGCCGGGCTAAAATCACAGACCGCCTCTCTGCGCTTCATGAAAAGACAGAGGGGCGGTTACATTAATTCCCAAACCAGGAATCCATCCATGGCAAACCCAACGAACAAAACCACCCAACGATTTTCCCAGAGTTGGCGCACAAGACCGGTTCCGTTTACACGGCTAGCCGGCCGGTTGTTTCAATACCACAGGCGCCCAAAAAACAGCCCTAAGCGATCACCGCGAATCCATCCAAAACTGGGGCGGCTGTCTGGATACCGACTAGCCTGCCAGAGTTTTAGCAGAAGCTTCGGCTTGGTTTAGCGCGCCGTAGCTGAGTGCCTAAACCAAGTCATTCTGAATCGCATAATGGGTGAGTTCCGCATTTGTCTTCATGTTCATCTTTTCCAGCAACCGGGTGCGATAGGTACTGATCGTTTTGGCGCTGAGCGCTAATTCGGTGGAGATTTCTTTGACTTCCTTGCCGGCGGCGATCAGGCACAGCACCTGATACTCGCGATCGGACAAGTGTTTATGCAGCGGTTGATCATCCTCATGTCGCGCGTGCAACACCAGTTCATCGGCGACTGACGCGCTGATATATTCCCCGCCCTGCAAGACTTTGCGGATGGCCTGCACCAGTTCTTCCGGCGCACTCTCTTTGTTCAGATAGCCCGCCGCCCCAGCCCTGATCGTGCGCACCGCATACTGATCTTCCGGATACATGCTGAGAATCAATACCGGCAGCTGCGAGTGGTCGTGCTTGATCTGCTTCAACGCCTCCAGGCCATTACCACCAGGCATGGTGAGATCCAACACCACAATATCCCAGCGCGCTTTCGCGATCAGTTCCAGCAGTTCATGCGCATTTTGCGCCTCGCCAAACGTGGCCTGGGCAAACGCCTCAGCGAGAATTTGCTTGACGCCCTGGCGCACGACAGCGTGATCATCGGCCAATAAAATCCTGAGCATGATAATTCTCCAGTCCAACTCAAATCATTCATTCGGTTTCAAGGGAATGGACACCGTGACGATCGTCCCGTCGCCGGGCACGCCCTGAATCTCGAAAGTACCACCCAGACGCTGCGCACGCTCGCGCATTCCCAGCAGACCCAGCGAGTGCAGGCCGGCGATTTCACTCGCTTGAATCCCGCGCCCGTCGTCGTGAACCTCAAGGATCAATGCCTCAGGCGAGGCAGTCAGACTCACTTCGATGAGTCGTGCGCTGGCGTGGCGCGCGACGTTCGTCAAGGCTTCCTGAAAAATGCGGAACAGCGCCAGGGACGGAGCGCGCGGCAAAATCAAATCGGGCGAGTGCGCACGGACCTCACACCCGATACCTGTGCGTTTCTCAAAGTCACGCGCTAGCCATTCGAGCGAGGCCGCCAACCCCAAGTCGTCCAACATCCCCGGCCGCAATTCAGTGGCGATGCGGCGCACGGTTTTGATCATCGTATCCATCTGGGTCGTGATGGCTTTAGCCTTCTGGGCGAGGGTGGCGTCCTTTTGCACCAAGCGATCGGTCAACCAGGCCAGATCGAATTTCATGGCCGTCAGCGCCTGCCCTAATTGATCGTGCAGCTCGCGCGCAATTTGCGTCCGTTCCTCTTCGCGCACCAATTCTAGATTGGCCGCCAACGCCCGCAAGCGTTCATACGCTTCCTGTAGCTCGGCTTCGGCCGACAAGCGCCGTTGATACGCCAGGGCGTTTTGAATAGCGATGGACGCGGCCGGCGCGAGCGCCATGAGCATTTCCTGATCGGCAATGGTGAAGCCCTCGGCGTCCTGCTTGTTGCGGAGGTCAAAATAGCCCAGCACCTCACCAAACGAACTCAGGATCGGCGTACAGATGAGCGAGCGGATATCCGTATTAATGGAGAGCTCGTGCTGCATCACCGGATCGTGAGCCGCGTCGCTCGTGCCGTACGGCACCTTGTGCTCCAAGACCCAGCCCGGGATACCGACTCCCGGCGGCCACGTATATTCAAACGGCAGGGCCACACCCTGCCGAAAATACTTACGGACGGTCATGCCGTTGGCAGTCCGCAGTCCGGCGAAGCCGCTTTCGCCGTTGACAAGGCGGATAGCTTCTTGCGCCAGTTCATCCAGGATGGTGTCCACCTCGAGCGTCGCGTTCAGTTTCTTGCTGATGCGGAACAACGTTTGGATGGTGACTTCGGATTGTTGTAGCTGCGCGATTGCGGTCCGCAGTTCGGTGGTGCGTTCGCTCACACGCTGTTCGAGCTCGGCGTTCAAGCGTTGACTCTCGCGATACAGCCGAGCCTTGTCCAGATAGACGGCGATATGGCTGACCAGATTCTCGGCCAGGGCCAGCGCGTTCAGATCCAGGCGGCGGCCGGATTCCGCCGTCACGAACGTGATCGCGCCGAGCGTCTGCGGGCGCGCGATCAGCGGCACGATCATGTACGATTTGATCGCCGCCGCCGCCGCTTGTTGGTTCGCGGCCACGTCTGAAAACAACTTCGGTTCACCGTTGCGTAATACGGCCGGCAGCCCATCTACATCGTCCAGGGTTAAATAGTTTTGCAGCCAATCGTGAGCCGCCGGCGGTGTGCCCGTCCCGACCGACGCCACGGCCACCTGCTCAAGCGAGCCATCGGCTTGCAACAGATGCACGGCGCACCAGTCGGCCAGTTGGGGCACGGCGAGTTGCGCCAGCGTGGTGAGCTGCGTTTCGTAATCCACGGCACTGGCGAGCCGGGCGCTGGCTTCGGCCAGCAGCCGATTGGCTTCGAGGAGCTGCTGCTGCGCCGTGCTGTCGCGTGACCTGGCCACGATGCTAATCAGGGTAGTCGTGTCGTCCTGAATAAGGGTGGCGCTGACGTGCGCGATGAAAGTCGTGCCATCTCGCCGCTGAACCAGAAATTCCCCCGACCAGCCCTCTCCGCGTCGCAGCGGCCCCATGTTCGCGCGGGCCGACTCCATCAATAGCGGGGCGGCTAACACCTCGACGATATTACGACCGTGCACCTCGTCTTCCGTCCAACCGTAGAGTCTTTCGGCAAACCGATTCCAGAAGATAATCCGACCCGTCAAGTCGACGGCCAGAATGGCCTGCTCGACCGCATTCAGCAGTTGTGTGTGAAGACGAATTTGTTCTTCATTTGGCTCAGGCACTGGAAGAGACTGCATAGAACCGGACCATCCTTTCTCTGGCGGCCCTTGAAACCGACAGCGCTGATTATATTATAGACCAGAGTAGGCCGGCGTGGCGCGATCAAATGGGCTTTTTAAGCCGGTGTAGGGCAAAGACTGACAGCCCATTACACTCAATGCCTACAAGATTTTCGGCAGTGCGCTGATAGTCAATGTCGGATGAAGTAGTTATCATGTGGGCATCCTGTCTAATCCTGAGGAGCTACGACATGAATGCAGCCGCCATAGACTACGTCTGGAAGGTCATCCAAGAATCCGAGCGAAGTGATGACCTTGCCTTCCTCGATGCGCTGGCTCGTCGGATGCCGCCTGCCCGATCGGCTGCGCCGGGCCGTGAGCCGGTTACGGCGATCGCGACTTATCCGTTGCCAACGAATAGCAGCCCGCTGCCGACGGGTACCCGGGCCCCTGTGTAACGGTTATCAGGCTATCGCTGAGTCGAACATCGATTGCGTGACTTCATCCATCCGGCACTATCATCCATGGAAAATTCCAGCCAAAAAGTCTTTGTCGTTTTCAATCCCAGCGCCGGGAAAGAAGCTCAGGCCGCCGAGATCCGCGCGGCGTTAGCACGCCATTTCCCGGCGTCGCAGTGGGCGCCTGAAATCTATGAAACGACGGGCCAGGCGGGCGAGGGCGTTGCCGCGATCTGCCGTGCGGCTTGCGCCCGGGGCACCTCGCTCGTGATCTCAGCCGGCGGCGATGGAACCCTGATTGGCGTCGCGAATGGGCTGGTCCACAGTTCGGTGCCATTAGGCATTCTGCCGCTGGGTACCGGCAATGATTTAGCACGCGCCCGGCTGATTCCTTAGAACCTGGACGAGGCCATGCAGCTGCTGGTCAGTGACCACACCGTCATGGAAATCGATGCGCTGCAGGTGGGCGAGCGCTATTTCTTTTCAAATGTCAGCGTGGGTATTAGCCCGCAGATGATGAATGACACCACCTCGGCGGACAAAAAAGTTTTGGGGCGGCTGGCCTACGTCCTTCAGTTGTTTGCCGTGAGACTCGTTAAGGTCTGGCGGCTTTCTCACATGTGGCCAGGCCGTGTAGGCTAAATCCTGACAACACAATCAGCTGGGTGCTGACAGCCACGGCGCACGAATTCACTATATTCATTATTGTAACGCCTTTGCATTGAGGCAGGCCAAATCGCACGAGTAGGAGACAGCCAATGAGTCGCATCTGGTCCATTCCCTTGTTTTTTTTCTTCAGCGTGTTACTGCTGGTGGTGGTCGGGTCTGGCGTGGCAGTGAATGGTTTCGCCGGCAAGATTGCAGCGAGCGCTCGCTCTGCTGACGACACCGCTCTCAACCACCCCTGCTATTGGAACCGCTTACCCTTCGGCGTGGATGACTGGATCACATCTGCCCCGACCAGCACTATCCTGGCCGACTTCTCCTACGAGACACGGACCTATGAAGCGCTCGTGGCCACTCAATATGGGCAGGGCAACGTGGTTTACGCTTCGGGATCGGTGTTTTCTGAGATTGACAACGTGGCAGACCCGCATAATGTGAAGCATGAGGTCTTTCTAAACGCAATCAAATGGGTTACACATGATCAGGTGCCCATGCAGACCACTGTGCTGGTAACCTATGGACATCGGGAGCTGGTAACTTACGCCGAGTGGAGTCATGATTGCTGCGGGAGCAACATTGTTCTGGCCTTGGAGGAGGCAGGCTACACGGTCGAGATTACATCTGACATTCCCATAACACTCACCGGATATG
>JAUQXC010000577.1 GCA_030834825.1 Thermoflexales bacterium | reverse complement strand
TCGGCAGCGGCGTGCGCGTGGGCAACAGGGGTGCGGCCAGCGTGGGCAGCGGCGAAGAAGCCGCACTCGTCGTCGCTTCGCAGGCCGCCAATCCCAGGACAACTAGATAACTCAGAATAATAGCAAAAAATCTCAAACGGTTTGTTTTCATAGCGGACATCTCTTGCATCCTGTTTCTATCTGCTGTAAGCCGGACCCGACACCTCTCAACCACGCTTTGCAAAGCACCCAGATACGGATTGACATTCAAATTCGGCAACTTGGAGTGGAGGCTTCCGCCGGATTTTACAACTTTCACCGGCTACGCCCAGCGGCCCGCCGCCGCGCTACGGCAGATACGGGCAAGTCTCGACTCCAGGAAATGGATACCAGCGCCCTGGGCAGTTAAAGCTCATCTTGCTGGTGCTCGTAAAATACCAGGAGCGTGCTGCCATACTTGCGCTGCTCGATCTCTTCAAAGTGTTCCAACGGCACCGCTTCATATTCTTTGGGATGAATCTGCACGATGATCTCGCCATCTTCGGCCAGCCAGCCGGGCTGGTCGTCGATCAGCTTCAGCGCGTCAAGCCACAGGCGCTGATACTGCGGGGGCGCGATGTAGATGTAGTGAAACGACTGCGGCACACCCTGCAAGTACGTGAAGGCATCGCCGCGCACGATCTCGGCGCGATCGTTCAGTTTGGTGAGCAGCAGATTCGCCTTGATCGTTTCCTGCGCCTTGCGATTTTTATCGATGAACACAGCCTGCGCCGCGCCACGGCTGAGCGCTTCGATGCCCACGCCGCCGGTGCCGCCAAACAGATCGAGGAAGCGGGCCTCCCTGATGTCCGTGCCGAAAATATTGAATAACGCCTCCTTCACCCGATCGGTGATGGGGCGTGTCGAGTCGCCGGGGACAGCTTGTAAATTGCGGCCTTTGGCCGAACCAGAAATTACGCGCATAGTTGGTTGTTAGTAGCCAGTTGTTAGTTATCAGTTGTTAGTTATCAATTGTCAGTTATCAGTTGTCAGTTATCAGTTGTTGGTTGCCGGTAGTGAGTCACCGGACAGTGATTCAAGGCGATTTTTGTCCCAGCCAAAGTTCGGCGTAAGTCTGCCACTCGTCCTCGGTGGTTTCCCAGTAGGGATAGATGGCCACCCCAGTGATGGCAGACGGTTGAGACTCATTATCATTCAATCCAGTAATGACGCCTGCCAGTCCGGCACGCATATTCTCCGCCCAAGGCAAATGCGCATTCGTTGTTTCTTTGGATGTCGGGATCCCCAGATAAACTTTCGCCGGGACATTCGCCAGGGCACGGGACAGTGAAACCACTTGCAGCTGCTGCCAGCTACGATAAAGAAATGCTGCCGGCATGGCACTATCATAAGTCATGACGGCCAGCGCATCAACCTGTGCTGCCACAGCCCGGTAATACTTTTCACTCCAGACCGACTGCTTCAAAACAGGTAACTCGCCAACAAGCGGGAGTTTGGCGGGGACCGCCAGCGAGAGCTGCTTGTTTGGCCCCAGAGCCAAACGTAGCTCGCGTAATAAGTGCAGCAAAGCTTGATCATCATTCCCAACGGGTTCGGCGTTGAGATGTAGGCCGTCAAACCCGGCGTCGCGTAACAGGTCAGCCGCAAACTGGACAACGACCTGGCGCGTAGGCAGATCAGTGAGATCAACATAGCCAACGCCTGCTGAACTTCCCATCGGCGCCGCCAGTGGAACACCAATCCAAGCTTGTACTTCAAGTGAAACATCCCAGGACTTGACCTGTCGAACAAAGTCAGCCGCATAGGAGTAAGTGGGATTGAAGATATTGTGCGGTTTGAGATAGCTCGCATAAACAAAGATCGTCCTAATTTGTCGCTCGCGTAGATCAGCCACTAAAGTGGCGATTTCTTGATCTCCATGCGGCTCCATGCTCCACTCCACGCCCAGCCAGGCCGCATTCTGACCGCGATTGAAGTGAGCGCCCAGGTAATTGGTGCCGGGACGCAAGAAACAGCCGCGCAGCACAACCAGCATGACCAACAGGGAAGCGGCGGCAAAGAGACGTCTCCATTTGACACGACGCTTCAAGCGCACTGGCTCAGTGTTCATTGTTTACAAAGTCCTCGCCGCGCAGTGGAGTGGGATTGCTCACGAAGTCCCCGCCGGCCGCGGAGTGGGATTGCCCGATCCTACCACAGCCGCGATCGGTTGACCAACGCTGGGGAGTGGATTACGATCGGAGCACATCTCTGTGCTACAATTCGCACTATGCCCAAATACCCGACGCTCAGCATCGAGGCCCTCCTCGAGCATGACATTCCCGCCCTGCACAGCAAAGCCGGATACGAACTGGTGTCGTACGCCTATCAGGTAGCCGAGCACGCCCACGAGGGTCAGAAGCGCACCTCAGGCGAACCGTACGTGCAACACTGCCTGGCCGTCAGCAACCTCCTGGCCGATCTGGGATTGGACGCCCCCACCCTGGCCGCCGGGCTGATGCACGATGTGCTGGAAGACACCGGCTACACGCGGGCGCAGATGGAGAAGGAGTTCGGAAAAGAAGTGCTGGGCCTGGTGGAGGGTGTGACCAAGCTGGGGCAGTTCGATCATCTGGAGTCACAGGCCATCCGATCGTACGACGAGCGCGAACTCGAATCGCTGCGCAAGATGTTCCTGGCGATGGTGGACGATCCCCGTGTGATCCTGATCAAGCTGGCCGATCGGTTGCACAACATGCGCACGCTGGGCGTGCTGCCGGACGATCGCCGCCAGCGCATCGCGCAGGAAACGCTGGAACTTTTCGCGCCGCTGGCCAATCGCTTGGGGATCTGGCAGATCAAGTGGGAACTGGAAGACCTGGGCTTCCGCTATCAGTATCCTGAAAAGTACAAAGAGATTGCGCGCCTCATCGACGAGCGGCGGCCCGATCGGGAAGAGTATATCAATCGGGTCATCCTCAATTTGCAGGAACGCTTGAGAATGGAGGGCATTAACGCCGAAATTTCCGGACGCCCCAAGCACATCTACAGCATTTGGAAGAAGATGGAGCGCAAAGGCTCGTTTGAGCAGGTCTACGATGTGCGCGCGCTGCGGGTGCTGGTCGAGACGGTGGCGCAGTGTTACGCCGCGCTGGGCATCGTGCACTCCATGTGGCGGCCCATCAAGGGCGAGTTTGACGATTACATTGCCAATCCCAAGGACAACCTGTATCAGAGCCTGCACACCGCCGTGGTGGCCGACGAAGGCAAGACGCTGGAAGTGCAGATCCGTACGCGCGAGATGCACGAGAGCGCCGAGCTGGGTATCGCCGCGCACTGGCGTTACAAGGAAGGCGGCAAGCGCGATCCCAAGTACGAAGAGAAGATCACGTGGCTGCGCTCGCTGATGGACTGGCGGCACGACGTGGGCGATGCGCGCGAGTTCGTCGATTCATTGCGTTCCGACGTGTTTCAGGATCGCGTCTACGTCTTTACGCCCAAGGGCAAGCTGGTGGACATGTCCACCGGCAGCACGCCGATCGACTTTGCCTATCACATCCACACTGACATCGGCGATCGCTGCCGGGGCGCGCGCGTGAACGGCGCGCTGGTCTCGCTGGACTATCAATTGCAGACGGGTGATCGGGTGGAGATCATCACGGCCAAGCGCGGCGGCCCCAGCCGCGACTGGCTCAATCCCAACCTGGGCTACGTCAAGACGCAGCGCGCGCGCACCAAGATCAAGCAGTGGTTCAAGAAGCAGGATCGCGAGCAGAACATCGCACAGGGCCGGGAAGTGGTGGAGCGCGAACTGCGCCGCTTGAGCCTGGATACGATGTCGCACGATTCCGTCGCGAAGTTGTTCAGCTTCGACAAGGTGGATGATTTCTTCGAAAAGATCGGCGCGGGCGACATCAGTTCGCAGGCTATCGTCAGCAAAGTGATCGAGGCCGATCGCAAGGCGAATCCACCCCTGGAAGAGACGGTGCCGATGGTGCCCGTCTCCCGGCCGGAAGTCCAAGGCTTGGTGGTGCGCGGCACAGGCGGCATGCTGACACAATTAGCCAAGTGCTGCAAGCCGGTGCCGGGCGATCCCATCGTGGGCTTTGTGACACGCGGGCGCGGCGTCACCATTCATCACGCGAATTGCGTCAATATCTTAAACAGCTCCGAATCTGAACGGCTGATCGAAGTGTCGTGGGGCACCAGCCAGCGCACTTATCCGGTGACGGTCAAAATCTCGGCGTACGATCGCGACGGCTTGCTACGCGATGTGGCGACGGTGGTGGCCGGCGAAAACGTCAGCATGAGCAGCGTGCACGTGACGACCAACAAGAACATCGCCACCTTTGTCGCCACGCTGGAGATTGCCGGGACGGCGCAATTATCCAAATTGATGGATCGCATCGAACGGCTGCCGAATGTGATTGAAGTGAAACGGCAGTTGAGTTGACCTCACCCCCAGCCCCTCTCCTAAAATCGGTTTTGTGATTTCAGGAGAGGGGAGAAACGCATCCAGTGACATGAAATTCAAAAACTTTGCCTTTATCCTGTTCATCTCGGTTCTTTCCGCCTGCGGTCCGGCCTTGACCCCGCTGCCTTATGCCGATGATTTTTCCACCGCCGTAGGCGGCCCCGGCGGCGGCTGGAAGACGGCCAACGATGAGGCGATCAAGATCAATGTTCAGGATGGCGCGCTGCACTTCCAGCTGGACGATACCGACCAGCAGGCGTGGTCGACACCTCAGGACAAGCGCTTCGGCGACTTTGTGTTGGAGGTGGACGCGACGCAAGTGGCCGGGCCTAACGACAACACCTATGGCGTCATCCTGCGTTATCAAGACGATGGCAATTTCTACCGGCTCGATATCAGCGGCGATGGCTACTTTGCCGTATTCAAGCGCAAAGATAGCGTGTGGACCACCGTGCAAAACTATGTCGAAACACCGGCGGTCAAACAGGGCAACGCCACCAATCATCTGCAAGTGATCGCCCAGGGAAGTCAATTCACATTCAACATCAACGGTCAGACGGTCAAGACCTTCAGCGACGGCGATTTTCCCCACGGCAACCTGGGCGTGACCGCCGGGACGTTGTTTGATAATGCCGGGGTGCACATCGCGTTCGATAATTTCACGGTGAACGAGGTGAAGCCATGAGCGCGTGCCTCTTCTGCCAGATCGCAGCGGGCGAGCGCCCGGCCACGATCGTCCAGCGCAGTGCTGACGTGGTGGCCTTTCGCGACATCCATCCGCAGGCGCCCACCCACATCCTGATCATCCCGACGAAGCACATTGTGTCCGTGGCAGAGCTGGCCGTTGAGGATGAAAAATTGATGGGGCGGTTGCTGACCGTGGCCAAGGAGATCGCACAGCAGGAAAATCTTGGCCAGGGTTATCGGCTGGTGATCAACACCGGATCGCAGGCCGGCCAATCGGTCTTTCACCTGCACGTGCATCTGCTGGGCGGGCGCGCCATGCATTGGCCGCCGGGATAAACCCCCACCCTGCCCTCCCCCGTCGAGCGCATCCCGAGCGGAACAAAGTGGAGTCGAAGGACGCTCGCCAGGGGAGGATATGACAAACTCAACGAGGTGAACCATGGAACTCCAATTGATCGCAATCGATAAGCCGGAAGACATGAATTTCATTCTGGGCCAGTCGCACTTCATCAAGACGGTGGAGGATTTGCACGAGGCGCTGGTGCAGGCCGTGCCCGGCATCAAGTTTGGGCTGGCGTTCTGCGAGGCAAGCGGCGTGTCGCTGGTGCGCGCGTCGGGGACGGATGCAGCGCTGGTGGAACTGGCCCAGAAAAATGCGCTGGCCTTGGGCGCGGGACATTCGTTCATCATCTTCTTAGGCGCGGGCTTCTTTCCGATCAACGTGCTCAACACGGTGAAGCTGGTGCCAGAGGTCTGCCGCATCTTCTGCGCCACGGGCAATCCAGTGCAGGTAATCATCGCCGAGAGCGAACAAGGACGCGGCATCCTGGGCGTGATCGACGGTGAGCGCACCAAAGGCATTGAAACAGACGCCGACGTGGAATGGCGCAAAAGCTTCCTGCGAAAGATTGGATACAAGCTGCAATAAACGGTTATTTTCGAGAAGACACGGCTGACGAAATCATTGTCGCTGTCCGGCGGCGTCGCGGGAATGACCGAATTCGCCGACACCATCTTGAAAGAGGAGAAACCATGGACCCGTCAACGATCATCGGTATCGCCGTCTTTGTGGTTGTCATCATGATCGCGATCGTGGTGCTGCTGGCGGTGCAGGCGCGCCGTGTCAATCTCACCCGCCCGCCCTCACCCGATCAAAAACCGGCCTGGCTCAGCACGACCCCGCCAAGCGAAACAATCGCTGCAACGCAGGCAGATGGCGAAGGAGTGACCCTGTACGATCAGGACCCAGGGGAAAAGATCGCGCCGGCTTTCGCGGAACAGATCGAAGACATGCTGCAGGCGCGGCTGCGGGCCGATCCCGCTTTGGCCCGCTATCAAGTCGATTTTGGCACCACATCCGAGGGTGGGGTGGAAATCTGGATCGATGGCAAGTCATTTGCCGATCTCGCTACCATTCCCGATGCACACCTCCGCGAGACCATCCAACAAACGATCAGCCAGTGGCAGAAAAACGCTTGATCACGCTGGCGCACTCCGCCCGGGAAGGACAACGCCTGTGAATCAGAACGACATCTTGACTCTGTATGACTACAACTACTGGGCCACTGCGCGCGTGCTGCAAGCGGCGGCCAACGTCACGCCCGATCAGTTTACGGCGCCCGCCGGGTTGAGTCACGGCAGTCTGCGCGGAGCACTGGCGCATACGTTGAGCGCCGAGATCGTGTGGCGCTTGCGCTGCGCAGAGGGAATCTCGCTCGCTGCGCTGCCCGCCGAAAGTGACTACCCCACGGTCGAGGTCTTGCGGGCACGTTGGCGCGACGAAGAGCAGAAGATGCGGGCCTATCTGAACTTGCTCACGGATGAAGCCCTCCAGCGCAGCGTGCACTACAAAACCACCCAGGGTGCGCCGTTCGAGAACAGCTTGTGGCACTTGCTGGCCCACGTCGTCAATCACGGCACGCAGTTCCGAAGCGAAGCCGCCGTCGCTTTGACAGCCTACGGGCACTCGCCGGGCGATCTGGATCTGCTGGCGTTCTTGCGGGAAAGAAAGACTTAAAAGGAAAACCATGACCGCAAATGATGTCTACATCTACGGCATGACCGTGCTCTCGACCATCCATCAGCTGCAAGGGAAATTTCCCGCCGCCGATGGTTATCAGGAGATTCAACGGACCTTCATCATACCTGGCGGCGAAGCGGCCAACTGCGCCATCGTGCTGCGCAATTTCGATGTCAGCGTCGAGTTGGATGCATGCTACCTGGGCGAAGCGACCGCCGCGCCGTTAAGGCTATATCTTTCCGAACGCGGCGTCGACTGTTCGAAGCTGAAACGCGAAGCGGGTTTTGAAGGTTGGCGCGACATCGTGTTTTGCGACGGAAGCAGCCGCACCGTGTTTGGCTGGTTCGCCCAGAATTTATTGGGCAGCCGTAAATTGTGGACCACGCCCAGTGAAGAATCCATTCAGGCGGCGCGCTGCGTAGCGCTCGATCCGTTCTTTGGCAAGGAATCGCGCCAGGTCGCCGAGTTATGCGTGAAGCACGGCAAGGACTATGTGACGATCGATTGCCACGCCGACGATTTCATCGCGCAGCAGGCGCGAGTCAGCGTCTGTTCGCGCGAGTTTCTCGAGCGGGAATATCCGGGGACCGATCGGCTGGAGCTCCTCGCGAGATATCGCGCGGCCTGTCGGGGATTGATCATCTTCACGTTCGGCGCGGAGGAGATTCTCTATCAGTCGGCGGGCCAGGCAGAACCCGCGACCTTCAAACCCTACACGGTGAAGGTGGTCGATACCCTGGCCGCCGGGGATGTATTTCGCGCCGGGGTCGTGTACGGCGTATTGCAGCAGATGTCCGATCGAGATATGGTGCAGTTCGCGTCGGCGTGTGCGGCTGTTTCGTGCACGCGGTTTCCTTCGGTGTATGAACCGCCGACGCTCGAAGAAGTGACGCGGCTGATCAAGTCACGTTCTGAGTAAGTGATGACCTTGCCTCAGCAGTCTGCACTCAACGCAGCCTGGCAGCGTCGCGCTGCGCTCCACACTTCGACGAATACCACGGCGTATCGGTTGATCAACCGCGCGGGCGATGGCCTGCCCGAGCTGGCCGTCGATCGCTATGGCGCAGTGCTGGTGGCGCACGTCTATCGTCAAGGCGTGAAGGTGCAACCCCCACAGGCCGTGTTGCAGGAGCTGGTCGATCGGGTTAAGGCCGAAGCCGTTTACATCAAGTATCGGCCCCTGCAAGGGAATGTGTTGAGTGCAGAAGCACGGCGCACACTCACTCCCAGCGAACCGTTGATCGGTCAGGCGGTTGAGCGCGTGGAGGTGATCGAAAACGGATCGCGCTTCATCATCCGGCCGGGCGAGGGTCTCAATCCCGGCTTGTTTCTGGACATGCGCGAGGTGCGCGAGTTCGTGCGCGCCACTGCCGCGGGCAAGACGGTGCTCAATTGTTTTGCCTACACGTGCGCCTTTGGTGTGGCCGCGTTGCGAGGCGGCGCAGCGCGCGTACTCAATCTGGATGTGTCGCGCCATTATCTGGATTGGGGACGCGAGAACGCAGAGCTCAACGGCTACACGACGGCGCCGACTGATTTTGTGAAGGGCGATGTGTTTGACTGGTTGAAACGCTTCGGCAAGCGCGGGCAGAAGTTCGATGTGGTGATCCTCGATCCGCCCAGCTATTCCACAACCCACGAGACGCGCTTTGTGGTGGAGCGGGATACAGCGCGCCTAGTGGCGTTGGCCGCGCCGGTGGTACAAGCCGGCGGAACTTTGATCGTTTGTACAAACTACGAGCAGTTACCTCAACGGGGATTTGTGAGCCGCGTGCGCGAAGGGTTGACGGGCGTGGCCGCCCGGATCGTCGAGACGCGGCACGAACCCGACCTCGATTTTCCGCTAGCACCGGGGGCGCAGCCCTACCTCAAAGTGTGTGTAGTGCGAATAGGATAGATTGTAGAAATCGGATTTCTCCAGTTTGGCTGGAATATTCTTTCGGCACGGAGAAACCCGATTTCTTTTGCGCATCACTGCAATTTCTCCCACACCGCATACAACATCACGCCCGTGGCCACCGCCAGATTCAACGAACTGACATGACCGTGCATGGGCAGACGCACGAGCTGCTGACAGACAGCAGCCTGCTCGCGGGACAGTCCTTCACGTTCGCTGCCCAGCAAGACGATCAGCGGGCGTTCGTACACTTCAACCTCTTGGTAGCTTACACTCCCTTTCGCCGAAGCGCCATAGAGATGATAGCCCTGCTGCTGCGCCCACTGCGACCAATCTTCAAACGAGGCCGAGACGATCGGATACCAGAAGACCGATCCCAGACTGGCGCGCACGGCAGTGGGATGATAGGGATCGACGCTGTTGTTTAGGAGGATTAAGCCGCTGGCCCCTACGGCATCGATCGTGCGCAGGATGGCCCCCACGTTGCCCGGATCTTGCGGCGAGACCAGCGCCACCCCCCACGGGAAGTTCTGCGGAGCGAGGGTGGCCAGCGTCACGTGCTGCTGCCGCACGATGGCGATCACGCCCTGCGGATTTTCTTTCTCGGCCACAGAACCGAGAACCTCGGCGGTGGTTTCATAGCAGGTGAGGCCCTCGGCTACAGCCCGATCGATCAGTTGGCGGGCGAAGTCACTCTCCAGCAAATCGGGCGCGTAACACAGATATTCGATCGTGGCCCGGGCGGCCAGCGCTTCGCCGATGTGGAAGAGACCTTCGACGAGGAAGAGACCGGTGGTATCACGCTGTTTGCGCTGGCGCAGCGCGCGGGCCTGTTTGATCTTCGGGTTGCTGGAACTGGTAATGAGCATGATAGAAGTTGGAGGTTAGAGGAATAGGCTGGCGTTGATGGCTTGATTTTGGGTGAAGGCCGCGACCTGGCGCTCGACAGCCAAATAAGTGAGGAAGGCTTCGACTTCAGGCGCGTCCATGTCTTTAGGATGGCGTTTCTGGTGGAACAGGATGAAGCGTCTGGCCCAGTCCAGATAAGATTCCTCGGTACGATACGAGTAGTGGTTAAGGTGCAACGCGTCACGCATTTGGTCGAGCAGTTTTCTGGCCATAGGCGGCTTGACTCCGAATTGGATAGGGCTACAATTAAACCGTAATTTTGCGGATTAGATTACAAGTCGCCTGAATTCTACAATATTCTGGCATTTGTTGTCTATAGGCCATTACGTTGAAGCGATCGATCCAGCACTTTAGTTAGCCCGTTCCGTAAGGCGACACTCAAAACATCGAAGTGTGAAACGAACAATGACCCTGTCGGTCGGCGTCTCAGGGTCACCACGCGCTGAACCGTTACCTTAAATTCCAAACCCGGCGGCCAGCGCTCCACTCGGCTTAGTTCAACTAGGCTTGATGTGGCGGCGCAGGTTTTCGCGGGTGCCCATTGGCGCTCGGCCACCACATCAACCCTTAATACGTTGGGGGGCACGCAGTCAGGCACTCATCTGTGCAGGCTGAATGATCAAGGTTTCTGAGGAAATAGAATGCCGGGAAAAACTAACCGAAGCAAGATTGCGGGTATGTCCGGCAGGCAGGTAGCCATCGTTGGCGGGTTGGCGGTCTTAGTCGGCTTGATACTTGTCATCTGCCTGCTGCTCTTGATCGATAACCCGGTAAATACACTGTTAACACAAACTTCTTTGATCGCTTCAACCCGAACTCCGATGGTTACGCTTCCCACTCGACCTACCTTTCCACCAACTTGGACCCCGACCAGCATGGCCAAGCCGACGGCTAAATCAGCGCCTACAGTCACGCCTGAATCTATCCTGCCAACCCTGCCAGCCGCTACGTCATCAACGTCATGTGTGGTAGGCACATGGCACTTTGAAGATCTAGCGGCGCATCTGCTGACGGTCATTTCAGGTTTCGATCACTTCGGTTTCAAACTGGTCGATTCTCAAGGTGACGTCTTCGTTACATTCTCGGCGGACGGTCGGGTTGATGTTCAGGCCAATCAGTTTTCGGCGAAGATGGCTACGCAGCAGATTGCGAACCGATTTTTCATGGATGGTCGCGCCACGGCCGGTTATACCATCGATGGCACTGGCCAAGTCACTTTGACGGACATCGATCTGAAGCATCTCCGCTTCACTGAGACTCGATTTTTCGATGAGCCGGTATTAGCCACTGCGGATGATCTGACTAACCGATTGGCTGCGGCGGCGGCGGGCGTCGAACCTCCGATAACCGTTAGGCCGTTTTCGGCGACAATTGATTTGGAATGCAGCGATCGCACCCTCCAGTATGCGCCAGGCATTCAGCCCATGCAGTTAACGCGGCTCGGATCGCTGGACACCACCGCAGCCGATAACTGTCTCGTCGGGACTTGGGAATACAAGGATGTGGCTTCGAGCGTCTTGTTGAACACTCGCTATTTCGACGGGGTGACTCACATTGCCGATAATCAGGGCCGACTAACCTTTGCGTTTAGCCCCAATGGACAAGTCACCATCAAAGCCGATCGGGCAGTTGCGACCCTCGGGTTGGTCGACAAACCGAGTCGCGGGAACAGAGATCTTGTCTTTTCATTCAACGGTCGGGTCACGGCGAATTATTCACTTACCGGGACACAGACAGTGGTGCTATCCAAGGTGAACTCGCGTGGTCTAACTTTTGAGGCGTTATCCATGAGGCCCGACACAGCCGATCCGTCAACCGCGGCGAGGATTTTTAACGAAGGAGTGATGCTGCCGTTCCTGAGCCTGGCCCCTGTCCCAGGTCAATCGAACATCACAGCTATGTATCGATGTAACGGTGATACGCTTGAGTATCTTCCGGCCTGGCCACTCACCTTAAGTCGTACCGACCCTCATTAAGACCGGGCGAGGTATGTTTGGGTGCAAGCCACAGCGCAGATCACTCTCACGGCCCAGGTGGGCGTTTTGTTGGGGCCGGGGCATTGACGTGATCTATGACCAACTCATCCTCGAATGATTTTTGATTGCCGTCGTTTTGATCAAAGCACTTGTTCCGCAGGCAACGCCCAACACGGCCGTTAGGCGGAAACAAGCAAGGATCTATTGTATGAGTCAACCTTGGATTAAGGAGTACATCCTGCTGGCCTTACGCCTTGATAAGGCCTTGAAACGCTTGGATGATAGGCCATTCGTTGATTACTTCTACGGACCAGCAGAGTTAAAAGCAAGCGTGGAGAGCGATCCAGAAATCCCCACTGAGGACCTGGTCAGGGCGGCCATTGCACTCGAAGATTCTTTGCCCTCACAAGGGTTTGAGGTGGAACGCGCCAACTTTTTGGAAAAACACATACGCACAATGGAAATCCTCTGCCGAAAACTGGCAGGGCAAAAATTCGTACTCCGGGAGGTGATACAGCAATGTCTTGATATCCAGCCCGTATGGAAACCCGAAGCAGAATTTGAACAAGCCTTGGTTCTTCTTGATGAGGCCCTACCAGGAACAGGGGATTTACGTGGACGGTATTTCTCTTTGCTGGAGCGCACTACAGTACCATTGGATCGGTCGGAGTTAGTCTTGCCGCTAATGCAGCGCATATTGACTGAGGCACGTCGTCGGACTCAACGCTTTGTAGAATTACCCGAAGAGGAAGAACTTGAGATATATACGATACGTGAGCAACCATATGGCGCGGCAAACTGGTATCTAGGCAACTATCGTTCTCGACTTGAACTCAATGTGACTCGACCGGTTAACCTGTTTGCTTTGTTGTATCAAATGTGCCACGAATGTTATCCAGGCCATCATACAGAATTCGTTTTGAAAGAGAAACATCTCTATCACAATCGCGGTTACCTAGAGCAATCCATATTTATCATTGGGCCGCAACTGGTCATTACCGAAGGAATTGCCTCGTTGGCACTCGAGATGATCTTCACTCCGGATGAGATTGCAACCTGGATAACAAAGCAGATTTACTCAGAAGTGGGCCTCAAGGTCAATGATATAGACTTGCCGAAACTCATTCCCGCGCTCGCTGCCAACATGCTGGATGATTTAGGTAATAATCTTATGATTATGCTTTGGGATGGGCGCTCTGACGAGGAGATAGTTGAGTATGCCTTGGCATACACACCACACACCGAGAACCAGATTCGCAAGGCGCTCCAATCCCTAAAGTCGCCGCTTGACCAAATCTATGCTTTGACCTATTACCAAGGCAAAAGACTAATCCAAGCACTTTTCCAAGATAACAACCGACACCAAGTGTTCCACCGTTTATTAACTGAACCCGTATATCCTTCACTACTCACTGAATGGATTGACGCAAAGGGTGCATAACCCGGCGCAGGACGTTCCAAGCAGGCTAAGGCTCCGCTGTCGGGGCGGCGTCGCCGCTCGCACCCGCCGCACGCCTGAGCCCCATCGTTAGGCGACGCGGCCGGGTGAGGCGTCGCCTCGCATTAAGGGCATGTCATTTGTCAGGACATACCCCATTATGGGTCGGCGCAAGCGGGCCGCCGCCACTTCGTGGCGGGCACGACCTGAGCGGGCGGACATGCTTTGTCAAGAGGCAATTTTCCGCAAGCCGCAATCCAGCCACGAGGTCAAACGCGTTCGTCTTCGCCTCGGTGTTCGAACTGATCCGTATCGAAGTGGATGATCAAGTAAGCCGCCGCCCGTCAGCGG
>JAUQXC010000576.1 GCA_030834825.1 Thermoflexales bacterium | reverse complement strand
ACTGACCGTTGGTCACAGGCGCTTGATGCGGACCGCTGATCCATTCCCAACTGCCAGCGCCCCAACCACGGCTGTAGACCAAATCATAGTGCTCGAAGTTGGGCAGGGCCACTGTGCCGATCAGAGGCACGACACCATTGATCGTTGCACCGTCGACCGGCGAAATGAAGAAGATCGTCGATTCGCCTTGCTGGCCGCCGGGCATGCAGCGGCTCTTCGCCGCCACCGGGAAGGGATAGCCTTGCTGCGCCGCCCAGTCGTACACATCATCAGGCACCAGCAGCACCACTTGCTCGGCGCCATTACAGTTCAACAGTTGAAACACATCCTGATCCGCTTTGGGCGGCGGCTGATCGGCCACAAACAGTTCCACACGCTTATCCGGGCAATACTGCGACGCTTCCGCGCCCGACCACGCGCACACTTCGCGCTCCACGATACCGTCAGGCCGCACGAAGTCCAGCACCGCCCGATTGGCCAGCGCGGCTTCCATGAAGTTGTGCCAGATCGGGCCGGCACCGCTGACGCCGCTGACGCCCTGCATCTCTTTGTTATCGACGTTACCCACCCACACGCCGGTCACCAAATCGGGCGTATAACCGATGGTCCAGTTATCTTTGTAATCGTTCGTCGTACCGGTCTTCACGGCTGCCGGGCGTGAGAGTTTCAGCACACTGTTCGCGCCAAATGCCGGTGAGCGCGCCGCATTATCTGAAAGAATATTGGACAACAAGTAAGTGTGTTGCGGCCTGACCAACTGCGCGCCCGTGTTTTCGATCAACTGGCAGGGGGGCAAGCCGCCACTATCCTGACCCGGCGGCGTGTATTGGCACACCAGCGTACCGTCTGCCTTCTCCACCCGCAGCAAAGACACCGGCGGCATGTAAACGCCATTGTTCGCCAGGGTGCCGAACGCCGCCGTCATTTGCAGCAGCGGCACTTCGCCACCGCCCAGGGTGAGCGCGGGGCCGTAATCGGGGCGCGTCAAAGTGTCGACGCCCAGGCGCCGCATCACCGCCAGGAAGTTAGGGATGCCGACATCGACCAGCGTTTTCACTGCTGGAATATTGTAGGAATTTGCCAGGCTCGATCGGACCGTCTGCGGCCCATGGAATTTTCCATCGTAGTTCCCCGGCTTGTACACATTGCCGGCAGTATCCGTATACTGCACAGGCGTGTCCCACAACACCGTAGCAGGACTCCAGCCCATCTCTAGCGCCGCTAAATAGGTAAACGGCTTGATGACGCTGCCGGTCTGGCGGGAACGCAAGGTCATGTTGATCTGCCCGCCGATTGCATCGTTGCCAAAATCCGGGCTGCCCACCATCGCCAGAATTTCGCCCGTGCGCGGATCCATGGCCAGCAGGGCGCCGTTCTTCACATTCTTGTCCTGCAGTCCCGCGATTTGATCCGCCACCACTTGTTCGGCCATGGCCTGCAGCTGGGGATCGAGCGAGGTGGTGATCTTCAAGCCCCCGCGATACAACGCCTCCGGCCCAAATTCTTTCTCCACCAATTGACGGATGTACACCACCCAATGGGGCGCTTTGGCGTTGAAGTCATACTCGGGTGGGGTGAAGGGATAATTCTCCATCGCCTGCGAAGCAAGTTTGGCCTCTTCGCTTTTAATGTAGCCTTCTTCCATCATCAAGCGCAGCACATCTTTCTGCCGCGCCAACACCGCTTCACGCCCTTCTGTCGTAAACGGATCGTAAATGGCAGGGGCCTGGGGAATGCCCGCCAACAGCGAAGCTTCGGCCAGTGTCAGCGCCGCAGCATCCTTGTTGAAGTACGTGCGCGCGGCGGCCTCAATGCCGTAGGCCAGGTTGCCGTATGGAATCGAATTGACGTACAGTTCCAGAATCGTGTCGCGCTCATATTGGCGCGTGACTTCGGCCGCCAGGATTGCTTCGCGCACCTTGCGCGTCAATGTTCGTTCGCGGCCTTCGGGCAGCATCAGAGTCAGTACCAACTGCTGCGCGATGGTGCTCGCTCCCCCGCCTTCACCCGTGCGCACGTTCTGAATAACGGCGCGGACAATACCAAATATATCGAAGCCGGGATGTCGATAGAAACGCGGATCTTCGGTGGCGATCGTGGCCCGCAACAGCCACGGCGAAACTTTAGCGAGTTTCACAAAGGTGCGGCGGCCACCCTGTGGATCGAGCAATTCATACAACAGGTTGCCGTTGCGATCGTGGATCTGGCTGCTGGTAAACAACTCTGTCGCGCGCTGTTCCAATTCTGCCGGTGAGGGCAACGTAGAAGCGATCGAGACATAGCCCACCACGCCCATCGCCACCGAGCAGACCAGCAACACCACGCAGACCAATCCCACGAAAAACAGCACCTTCATCAGACCATACGACGTGAGTTTGCGACGCGGCGCTGCAGGGCGCGGCGCTGCAGGACGAGGCGTGGCCGAGCGAGCAGCTGGCGGGCTAATCGGGGGTGGTGGAGGCGCTTGATAATTTGATTGACCCCAGCCACTTGTGGGTGGGTTGGGCAGGGCAGACCGTGAAGATCCACCACTCGATCGACGCAAAACCTGTGGCGTCCCGGCGGCTTGGGTTGGCTGCGGGGCCTGGACCGTGCGCTGTGAACTGACGGTGGGTTGTGAGCTCACCGTTGGCTGCGAATCGGCCGGTGGTTGCGAGCTCATCATTGGCTGCGAACCCAGCGTCGGTTGATCCTCCGGGGGTTGAGGCTCGGCGTCATCCGCGCGTGGCTTGGGTTGATAGTAAGGTCGTTTAGGTTCTTGATCAGTCATGCCATTTTCCATCCCACTCGATCAAAACGCCCGGCCCGCCAGTGCGGTACCGGGCAGCGCTTTATTGACGCCGATTATAACCCGTGAGTTCCCCGTGTCAAACGCGGGGGAGTCACATCTTCTCCAGTCCGTGTGCATGCAGGAGGGCTTCATCATTCAGCAGGCGATCCGTTGGCCCGTCGGCGACGATGCGGCCTTCATCCATGATGATCGTGCGCGGAAACAGTTCATGCACCAGGCGCAGATCGTGTGTAGAAACCAGCATGGTTTGGGTTAACTCGCGCAGCTGATTGATCAGCGTGCGGCGCGCGCGCGGATCGAGTCCCGCCGAAGGTTCGTCGAGCACCAGGATTTCCGGGTTCATCGACAGGACGGTGGCAATGGCAATCCGTTTCTTCTCGCCCACACTCAAGTGGTGTGAAACACGTTTGGCATAGTCGCGCATGTGAACCGCAGCGAGCGCTGCCTCGACGCGTTCACGCACAGCGGCTTCTGGCAAGCCTTGATAGATCGGGCCAAAGGCCACGTCGTCAAACACCGTCGGCGAAAAGAGTTGATCGTCGGGATTCTGGAAGACCAGGCCTACGGCGGCACGCACCTTACCCAACGTCTTATCATTCACGTCCAGGCCGCACACTCGTACATGGCCTCGCCCGAGCAAGATGCCATTGAGGTGCAGCATCAACGTCGATTTGCCTGCGCCATTGGGGCCGACCAGGGCCACCTTCTCACCCGGCGCGACGATCAACGACGCCTCGCGCAACGCGATATGGCCGTCGGGATAAGAGTAAGAGAGCTTATCGACTTCAATCGTGTGGTGCATAAAGTATTCCGTAATGCGTAAAGCATAAGGCGCGATGCGTGAAAAAATCCGCGCGATCCGTGGTATCCGTGTCCATCAAACAAGCGTTACGCCCAGAACAACAGCGCGAACAACAACAAGCCGACCAGCAAGATCAAACCGCACAGCAAGGTGATCCAACTGGTAGACGTGATCGGCGGCAGTGGAAACGATCGGATTTCACCGTCATAACCGCGCGCCGCCATGGCAGCATAGATGCGCTCGCCCCGATCGAGCGATCGGATGAAGAGATTGCCGGCCAGGCCGCCGGTCACTTTGGCGCGCCACAGGATCGAGCCGCCGGGCTGCAGCCCTTCGATCGCGCCGCTACGCGCCGATCGCGCCCGCATCAACCGGATCGCTTCATCGGCCAGCACGAACATGTACCGCCACATCAAGCCGAAAAGACTGACGATGAGGCGCGGCAGCTTGACGGCGCGCATGGCGAGGAGCATATCGGGAAACGACGTGGCCGCCGCAAACACGAGGGCGACCTGCACCGACACCCACGACTTGAACATGATGCTGAGCAAGCGCTCCAATCCCGTGGCGGTGACGGTGAGACTGAGAGAGCCGATCGGGAGGGTGAGCAGCGCCGGGCCGGGCACGGTGAATAACAAGGGCACGGCGGCCAGCACAAACGGCAAGGCCAGCAGCGATCGCTTCAGCACATATTTCAGACCCAGTTCCGACAACACCGTGAGCGAGAGGGACAGCGTCAACATCAGCACGTAGATGGGCCACGCGCCAACGGGCAACAGCGCCATCGTCAGGACGAAGGCCAATGTCAAAACAAACTTCACACGCGGATCAAGTGCGTGAATCAGGCTGGGCCGATCACGATAGGGATCGAGAAAATGAATGTGCATGAGCGATGCGAAAAGAGGGCGGAGATTAACTTCGCCCTCGCAGCGTGCATTACGATCCGCTGGACGTGGGCGCGGTAACGCGAGTGCGTCGCAAGAACGCTACGCCCGTCGCCACCCCAAAGACAATAATTACTCCGACGATCCCGGCAGCAACAGTGGCCGCGCTTTCGTCAGCCATGCCGGGCATCGCGTAATCGGGAATAATCTCATAGGAATTGGCCTGCGCCTTGTCGAGGAAACCTTGCTGCTCGGCCACGAATTCAAGCCCGTCGGGATTTGTTGAGGCCAGCGGCGAAGCTACCGCCAAGGCAAGTGCAAGCAGCAGACCGACGATCCACACCACCCGGCCACCGATCTGTTTTTGATCGGTGGTCTTGACCAGATCGGGCCGCACGGCATAAACGAAGGTCAACGCGCCAACCGTGATCAGCCCTTCCCCGATACCAATGACGGAGTGAACCAAGGCCATGGCGGGTACACCAAGATTCGCCGGAGAAGTGCCAGAGAAAGCAAGTTGCAATGCAGCGGCCAGCGAAGCAATGAAGATCGAGGTCCAAGCCGCCAGGAAACCGCCCCCCAGGAGGCCCCACTTGGCGCCGTTGGAAAAACGCTGTACCGCACGATACACCGTGTAGGACACGAACACGCCGCTGACGGCCATGTTCAACAAGTTGGCCCCCAGCGCTACAATGCCGCCATCCTGAAAGATCAACGCCTGCGCACCCGCGACGATGGTCATGACCAACACCGCCGCCCATGGACCAAGCAGGATGGTCGCCAGGGCCGCGCCCAGCAAGTGGCCCGAAGTGCCCGCCGCCACCGGGAAATTGAGCATCTGCCCGGCGAAGATGGCCGCGGCCACGACGCCCATCAGCGGCACTTTGCGCTCGTCCATATCGCGCTTCACGCGCACGAAAGCGTAGACAATGACCAGGCCACTGATGGCCCAGCACACCGCGAGGACTAGCCCTGACAAGAAACCATCCGGGATATGCATCGCTTGAGGTGATCGCAACATGATTTGCCTCCTGAAGAAATACGGTTCTTGCTACTTTTTAGATTTCTTTCCTTGGCCCCGACAATGTCGGCACAATCCAAACAACGCCACATGATCCATATCAATCGTGAAGCGATGTTTCTTCTCCACGACGTCAACCACGATTTGCAATAGATCAGGCGCACACTCCACCATCACACCACAACCCCGGCAGACCAGGTGATGGTGCGGTTGCTCAGCCGCAATCTCGTAATACATCTGCCCACCCCAATACAACGCATGAATCAGGCGCATCTCGCACAGGAAATCAAGAGTGCGATAAATCGTGGCGCGGCTGATGGCCGGGTTCTGCCGATGCACGGCTGCGTACACTTCATCCGGTGTAACATGACGGGCCGCGTGCCGCACGGCGTCCATGATCAATTGTCGCTGCGGGGTCAAACGAAAACCTTGTGAATGGAGCCGGGTGGCAAAGTCGGTAGCGGGTCGCGCCATGTAAACCTCAGTCAGCTGGAGAAAAGCCTTATTGCAATTGGTTGCAATAAGTTGTACCACAAAATTACGAACCAGGGGTAGCGCAACGCGGAATTGAAACACAACTGTCACATGAGCTAGACCCAAACGGATCGACTCGTTCTAAAAAGCAGGCCCGCTTGTGCCAATCCCCCCCAAGCGGGCTTGCTGAGTTTTGTACTGCACGTCCTTCGAGTGTGACTAATTGCCGCGCAAGATCACGGGCAAGTACACTGAGTGTGGATTCACCAGCAGCAGCGTCGAACGCTCAAAAACTGCCATACTGCCGGGATCGATCAAAGCACTATTGATGATCGAAGTACGACTATCAGTTGCCACCGTCACGACATAGGTCAACGTGACGATAGGCGTCGTCGACATCACGCCATTCCACCTCAACGTCGGCGCAGCAGAATCATCGGGCGTGCCACTGGCGGCCACCAGGGAACCAGGCGCATAATTCAGGCCGGTGGGGATGGTGTCCGTCACACGCACCACATTCGAAAAGGGCTGGCCGGTGTTGCGCAGCACAATGGTATATGTCAGGACACTGTTCCAGTACGCTGTGTTCGCCGAGGCCTGCTTTGTCGAAGCGGAGAGATTTGGGCCGATGATGGTTACACCTGCCGATCGAGTAAATGGCGGATTCAGCGCCGGATCGATCGTGGCCGTGTTGGTGACGATCTGATTCGGCCCGGCGCTTACCACCGCCTGAAAGGTGATCGTGACGATCGCGGTGGGGGACATCACGCCATTCCATTTCAAAATGGGCGCGGCTGAAGCGTCGGGCGTGCCACTGGTAGCCACCAGGGAACCAGGCACATAATTCAGGCCGGCGGGAAGCGTATCCGTCACATGCACCACATTCGAAAAGGGCTGGCCGGTGTTGCATACGACAATGGTATACGTCACCAGGCTGCCCGTGGACGCCTGACTGGTTGAAGCGCTCTTGCTGGAAGTAGAAAAGTCGATCGGCGAGGACGATGTGAGCTTGTAAATGCGTCCCTGGATATAGTCCGTTACATACAACTCGCCGCTTTCATCTTCACCAAAGGCGGTAATGCCAAAAGGCGTATCGAGTTTTTGCGCACCGGACCAGACGCCGGGACTGATTTGTTGAATTGCCCAGAGACGGCCCGAGCCGGAATCGCTGTAGAAGTACACTCCTTGCAGCCAAGGATATTGCTGGCCGCGATACACGTAGCCGCCTGTCACTGCCGAGCCAAAGTTGTGGTTATACGCCGTAATGGGCTTGGTCGTTGTGATCAATGTCGAAGCCGGCTGGTTGCAATTGAAGGCATCATCAGGATCGAACAGGCGGAAGCCTTCTTCATGCCGCCAGCCGTAATTTTCACCGCCGTGACTGCTGGCCGGTTCGTATGAAATTTCTTCCCAGCAATCCTGCCCGACGTCGCCCACATACATATCCCCGGTCTCGCGATCGAACGAGAAGCGCCACGGATTGCGCCAACCCAATGACCAGATCTCCGGCCGGTAACCGGCGGTTTGGGTAAAAGGATTGGTAGACGGGATTGTGTAAGTCGGCACGCCACGCACATTGAGCCGCAGCAGCTTGCCCAGCAACGCCGCCGGGTTCTGACCGTTGCCGATGGCGCCGTGATCGTCGTTCGCGCCGCCACCATCGCCCATACCGACGTATAAATAGTTGTCTGGACCAAAATGCAAATCGCCACCGTTGTGATTGCTCGCCGGCTGCTCAATGGTGATGAGGTGCGTCACGTTGATAACATTCGCTACATCGGCCGCCGGATTCGACACTTGATAACGGGCCACGACTGTATCACCTGTGGAACCTGGATCACTGGTCGTGTAGTTGATGTAGAAAGTACCATTTGATTCAAAACTCGGATCGAATTCCAGGCCCAGCAGCCCCTGTTCGCCACAACATTCAACCTTACTGGTCAATGTCAAGTACGGCGTGTTGCGCAAGACTCCGTTCCTGATGACACGAATGTAGCCGTTTTGCTCCAACACAAACAAACGCCCGCTACCATCGCCTGCATTCGAAATCTCCACCGGCTGATTGAGCGCGCCGGAGGCTACCACTGCCGACATCACGACCGTATAATCAGTTGCGGCTGAAGCGGCTGGCGGTATTTGTTCTGCACCGATTGGTTGTGCCGCACCCGATCGCACCGCAGGTGTCCCTAGTACACTCCCCGCCAACATCAACACCAGTACGGTCAGTCCCAACACCCCGCTGAAACGCACCCCTATTCGTAACATGATCTTTGCCTCCCCAGGCTGAAAATTAAATTGAACCACAGTAAGTGTAGCAGCTGTTGCTACCTGGTAGGGTAATCATTCTGGCGTCAGCTCGTCATCGTGGAAACGCTCTCCTGCGCTAGGCCAGCACTGCCTAACGTCTGGCGGGCCACTTGCGCAGTTCATGGGGTCTGGCAAACTGCAAAAAAATAGTTAACGGCTGGGGCACAGTACTAGTGAGAACCAATCGAAGTTGAGTAGGCTTTCACCGTCTGGCTGAGATCGGCTACTGGAGATCGGACAACGTCTGACGCTTTGTGGCAGTGTTACACTGTTTGAAGCTGCGCCGCCAGCAAACGCGCTTTTTGCGAGGCATTCCCCACATACATGCGAGCATCAAGCAGCGTGCGCGCCATGGCCGCTGTCATAAACTGGGTCACACGCTGATCAGCACACAAGGTCTCGATCAACGGATTGGTGCGCCCGGCGCCGATCTCGGCCCAGGCCTGCACCGCGTGCTCACGAATCACCTCGTGCATCTCCTGCCGATTGGCTCCCGCCTTGACCAGCGCCATCAGCAATTTTTCGGTCGCCGCAAATGCGCCGTAGATTGCAAAGTTGCGCGCAACGGCCGCTTCATTAATGACCAGCCCGACGATCAATTTCTGCGCGGTGATCAACAACTCGTCCATGCACAAAAACGCTTCCGGCAAGATCACGCGCCGGTTCGCCGAATCGTCCAGCGTCCGTTCCAATAACGAATGAGCGGCATCATCCCAGGCCACGCGCGGCAGCTGAGCCAGATAACGCGCCAGTGAATCGATCTTCTCCGCCTGGATGGGATTACGCTTGAAGGGCATGGCCGATGATCCCACCTGCTTCGCACCGAAGGGTTCACTCCACTCGCCGATGGGCGGTGACTGTAGCACACGCAGATCGAACGCGAACTTGTACACCGTCATCCCCAGACCGGCCAGTGCATTCAGCACCAACCAATCCTGTTTGCGCGGATAAATCTGCGTGGTTACCTCAAAAGCTTGCAGGTCAAGCGCCTCCATGATGTGCGTTTCAAAAGCGTCGTAGTCGACCGATGATCCCAACAGCTCGATATAGGACGCGGCGGTGCCGACGGCGCCCTTGAAACCCTTACCCTTAATCGCGCCCCGCACGCGCTTCAGTTCGGCGTAATCGATCAGCAGATCCTGCGCGAGCTGCGCCAGGCGATAACCGACCGTGGTCGGCTCGGCCGGCTGCAAATGTGTAAAGGCCATGGCGGGCAGATCGGCATATTTTTCAATTTGAGCCGCCAGCGGCGGTAGCAACAATTTCAGCGAAGACAGAATGAGGTCCAGCGACTGGCGCACCCGCAGTGCATCGGCGTTATCTTCCACGTCCATCGAGGTAGCACCTAGGTGAATGATGCCGCCGCCGTGGGGACACTGCTCGGCATACGTCTTCACCTCGGCCATCAAATCGTGCTTGATTTCCGCTTCAATCTGCCAGGCCCGCTCCACGTCAATCTGCTCGACGTGCGCCTGCAAGTCAGCCACTTGTTCCGACGTCGTCAAGCCAAACCGCGACTGCGCCTCGGCCAACGCCACCCAGATACGCCGCCATAGCTTACGCTTGTTGACCTCGCTCCAGATCGCGCGCATTTCAGCTGAAGCGTAGCGAAAACTAAACGGACTTTGAAAGGACAGATGATCGATGGTCATGAGAATATTAGAGATCAGAGATCAGGAATCTAGGATCAGGGATCAGAGATCGGGAATTAGATCAGCGTCGACGCGGGCATGATCTTGATCCACGTTGATGTCGATACCAGGCTCATCCTTGCCAGGTTTCTCGCGTTTGAGGTAATCGATGTAACCATTCAGCAAGCGCTGCGCTTCACCAGCCAAGTCTCGGCCCATTTGGTAGATCGGGGTGGGAATGTACTCGAGATGCCTCGCATCAATCAAATGGTTTTCCGTTTCGGTTAGCGAACCACGAGCATCGTAGCAAAAGCGGGCACGATCTTTATAATAGAAACGGCCATAACCCTCAGCCTCCGTCTGGTGCAGGATTCTGATCCCCAATCCTGATCTCTGATCCCTGTTTGGCTATACTTCGAAAATCTGCGAACGATCCGGTCCCACCGAAACATACGAGACCCGCACGCCCGTGAAAGTTTCAAGTTGCAGGATGTAGACACGAGCAGCCAACGGCAGATCTTCGATCCGCCGCGCGTTGCTGATGTCTTGCTCCCACCCCGGCAGTTCGCTGTAGATGGGCGTACACTGTTCCAGCACGGTGAGATCGCCGGGAAAGTTGCTAATGGGCTCATCCCGATAAGAGTAAGCAATGCATACTTTCAATGGGTGGAGGCCGGTGAGAATATCCATCTTGGTCAGCACAATCTCTGTCAGGCCGTTGACGCGCGCCGAATACTTCAACGCCACCAGATCAAGCCAGCCCGTGCGGCGGGGTCGTCCGGTGGTTGAACCGAATTCATCCCACGGGTTCGCGCCGGTGCCGCGTAAACGGCTGCCCAGCTCGTCGAACAGCTCGGTCGGGAAGGGGCCGGCCCCTACACGCGAGCAGAAGGCCTTCGCCACACCGATGACGCGCTTCACATGCTTCGGCCCTACGCCCAGACTCGTCAAGGCACCGCCGGTGATCGTGGACGAACTCGTCACGTAGGGATAGGTGCCATGATCGATGTCGAGCAATGTGCCCTGGGCGCCTTCCGCCAACACGTGATCGCCCCGCTCCAACGCGGCATGCACCAGGGCCGTCGTATCCGTCACGAACGGCGCAAAACGCGCCGCCAGCGGCGCATATTCTTTCACGATCGCATCCGCATCCAAGGCCGGCTGTTGATAGAGTGAGAGGAAGCGGTTGGAGTGGGCCACATGCTCGCGCACAGCGGCCTCAAATTTATCGGGGTCGGCCAGCAGCGCCGCACGCACGGCGACACGCGCCATCTTGTCGGTATAAGCCGGGCCGATGCCACGCTTCGTCGTGCCAATTGCGTTCGAGCCGCGCTCGGTTTCGTTGGCCCCATCCAGCGCGATGTGGCCGGGCAGCAGCAGATTAGCTGCGCCGTCCAGCTTCAGCCGATCGGGGTTGAGGTTGGCCCCCAGGTGATTGAGCTCGTCCACTTCACGCGCCAGCGACTTGAGATTGATCACCATGCCAGGAGCAAGAACGTTGGTCGTTCCAGGATGAAATGCGCCGGCGGGAATGAGATGAGTGCGAATGACCTGCTTGCCGACGGTGATGGAGTGGCCGGCGTTATCGCCGCCGTTGTAACGTGCGACGATGGCAGATTCAGCCGCGAGCTTGTCGGCGATGTGGCCTTTGCCTTCATCCCCCCACTGCGCACCGATGAGTGCGGTAACGGACATGAACAGCCTCCTATGGCAGAGGAATCGCCGCGATTATAACATGAGGTCTGCGGCCAGCTGTTCCTGCCGGTGGTTTGTGATAACAACCCAAGCCACGCTAAGGGTTCACCACAAAGTTAAACGTTGCCACTTTGCCCTCAGCCGTATCTTGCACATCGGCCAGCAACGCCGGATCAAAGATCGAGTCGGTGGTGTTGCTTGGCTCGTCCGGAAAATAGATCTGCGCTGTCAGGGTCGGGCCGTTGGGCGCCTGCACTTTCACGTGAATGTGTGGCGGGCGACCGGGATATTCACCGGGCACGATCGTTTCCAAGGTGTAGCGTCCGCTCTCATCGGTGAACAAATGCCCACGCAGCCGATAACCGGCGTTGTCGTACACACCCTGATTATCGGCCTGCCAGAAATCCAACCACGCCCCGGCGACCGGTTGACAATCAGGTGTCAATACATAGCCGCTCACGACCAATTTCGTGCCGTCCATCCCCGGCTCGATCAACGATGTGCGCTCCGGGGAATTCGGCGTGTAGTACGGTCCCTCGGTTTGCGCAGGTGTGAGCTGGCGATTAACCGCACAGTCGATGGGCGATAATGCGACTGTTGCTACAGTCGGCGTCGCGATCGGCTCTGTCGGTACCGGAGTTGATTGCACCGCTGGTTGAGTGGGCGACGCGCTGGGCAAGGATGGTGCGGCCGTCGGTGGCAGACTTGTCGCCGTCACGCCAGTGGTTGCCACCAGCGCGATCGGGCTGTTGGCCGATGTCCCACAGGCGGCCAGCAGCAATATTGAACTGCTGATCAAACTCATCCAGAGCGATCGCCGATAAGTCGATTGGTTTTCACGCTTCATCGTCCCTCCCTTTTCCAGGCTTCTCCCAAGTTAAGAAATTCTGTTCAAGCGCCCCCGCGCCGAATTACCTTGTAATCAGTATAGCCGCTGCCCAGTGATCTGTCGATTGCGACAGGTGAATTCTTATTGTTTCCTCAGATTTCTCTCAGGAAGCGCTTGGCATTTTTTCATGCGCGGGCGTTATCCTTCAGGCTAGATTCTCGCGGAGAATCAACTGCGTTAACCCATTTCAGGAGGTAAAGCATATGAAGCAACAAAAGACATTGGGGTGGCTGGCCATCGGGGTGATGGTGGTGGCCCTGGCTGTCGGCGTCGCGCCCGCCTTCGCACAAGGAGAAACTCCCTCGACCACCCCAGCACCCCTGGCGCACGGCGGCGGGTTCGGCGGACGTGGGATGTGTGGACAGGCCGGATTAGATGCGGCGGCCAAGACGTTGAAGCTAACGACCGAAGAGCTGACCGCGCAATTGTGGGGTGGTCAGACACTGTCCGGCCTCGCCGAGAAAGCCGGAGTTGAGCTCACGGCTGTTCAGAGTGCGGTGGAAGCGGCGTGCCTGCAGGCACAAAAAGATGCCATTCAACAAGCCGTCACCGATGGCCAGATCACGCAGGCCCAGGCCGACTGGATCCTCGAAGGCCTTGAGAAGGGTTACCTTGGAGGTAAAGGCGGCTTCGGCTTTGGGTTTGGCATGCTGGGCCGTGGTCGCGGCCACGGCTTTGGCGGCTTCGGCGTACCGAAAGGCACTACACCCAATAGCGGAACCACGCCCAACAACGGCACGACGACACCTAACAGTTATCAATTCTAAGCGCAATACTGCGATCGGACCAACCGATCGCCAGAAGCACCAGACGAGCGCGGTGTTCCCGCGCTCGTCTGGTTTCGTTTATGGAGAGCGGTTAGGCTCTCCATTATTTCTGCACAACTTCGTGGTATGCTTGGAGGCAAGAAACCTTCAAGCGGAGCAGGGCTTATGGGCCAGCGCGTGCTGGTCGTCGACGACGACAAAGAAATTGTACGCATTGTCCGGGCTTATCTGGAAAAAGCCGGCTACACGGTGCTAACGGCTTATGCGGGCGAGACAGCTCTGCACATCATCCGCAGTGATCGGCCCGATCTCGTCGTGCTCGATCTCATGCTGCCCGATCGCGACGGCTGGTCGATTACGCGCATCGTGCGCGGCGACCCGTCGTTGGCGGCCACCCCGATCGTGATGCTCACCGCCCGCGTAGAAGGCGAAGACCGCGTGCACGGCTTGGATCTTGGCGCGGATGATTACATCCCCAAGCCTTTCAACCCGCACGAAGTGGTGGCCCGCGTGCGCGCCGTCCTGCGTCGATCCAGCCAGGACTTTGGACAGTCGCACATCATCCAGATCGGCCAGTTGTTGTTGGATGCGGATCGGCACGAAGTGCAGCTGGCGGGCAAACCGATCGATCTCACCCCCACCGAGTTCGATCTTTTGAAAACACTCATGGAGTATCCGGGGCACGCATTCACGCGGCAGGCCTTAATCGAACAGGGGTTGGGCTTTGCTTACGAAGGCATGGAACGCACCCTCGACAGCCACATCCGCAACCTGCGCCGCAAGATCGAACCCGATGCCACGGAGCCGATCTATATCAGGACCGTGTTCGGAGTGGGCTATCGCATGGTCGGGCCAGAGTTGAAAGGGACAGCGACATGAATCGCTTGTGGGTGCGTCTGACGATTGCGTTTGCCATCGTGGCCGTCATCGGCATTGGCGTGGCCGCCCTGTTAGCTGATCAATCCGTCAATCGTGAATTCCGCAGCTTCATCGAGCGCAACCAGGCCGATCTACAAAACAGCGCCCTGGCAGAAAAGCTGGTGGCCTATTACGAAGAGCAGCAGAGCTGGCTGGACGTCGCCACGATCTTCACGACGACTGCGCCACCCAGCCCGCCCGAGCGCCAATTGCCCAATCAACCACCCGATCGTTTCAATCCGCGCCTCTCGCTGATCGTAGCCGATACTGAGTGGCAGGTCGTCTTTGATAGCGGTCAACGTCGACTGGGCGAGACGCTGCCGGCAGCCGAACGCGATCGGGCCACTGCGCTGCAAGCGCAAGGCCAAACGATTGGTTACCTCTTCTTCACGCTCGGCCCGATCAACGTCTTGACGCCGCCCGAACAAAATTTTATCGATCAAGTGCGGCGCAGCTTGCTGTTGGCGGCGCTCATCGCCAGCGTGCTGGGCGGTGTCGTGGGCCTGGCCTTCAGCCGGACGTTGAGCCGCCCGCTCGATCGGCTGGCCCTGGCGGCCCGCGCCATCGCCGCGAAGGATCTGACGCACCGGGTGCAACCCAGCGGTACGATCGAAGTGGCGAATGTAGCGCATGCTTTCAACGACATGGCTTCTTCGCTGCAAAAGTCCGAAGAACTACGCCGCAATCTGGTGGCCGATGTGGCTCATGAACTGCGCACGCCCTTGAGCGTGATGCAGGGCAGCCTCACTGCACAGCTCGATGGTGTGTTCCCACTCGATCTAGAGGAGACGGCGAAGTTATACGACGAGACGCGTTTGCTCAGCCGCCTGGTGGATGATCTGCGCGAGCTGGCGCAAGCGGAAGCGGGTCAATTGCAGTTGAACATCGGCCCCATCGATCTGAAAGGCGTGATCGCAGGAACCGCCGGCGCATTCACAGGCGTCGCTAACGAGAAGCAAGTCAACTTGATCGTCGCTGTGGCTCATGATCTACCGCGGGTGAACGCAGATGCCGAGCGCGTGGCGCAAGTGTTGCGTGTGCTGCTCACGAATGCTTTGCGGCATACCGCGCTCGCTGGTCAGGTGACCATCGCCGCGACGGCGATTTCCGATCAAGTTGAAGTCAGTGTGCAAGACACCGGTGAAGGGATCACGCCCGACGATGTGCCTTACGTGTTCGATCGGTTCTGGCGCGGCGACAAGGCGCGTGCGAGAGAAACCGGCGGCTCCGGTCTGGGACTCGCCATTGCCAAACAACTGATCGAAGCACAGGGCGGATCGATCGGCGTGGAAAGCCAAGCGGGTCGGGGCAGCCGCTTCTGGTTCAGGTTACCCATCGCTCGCTAGACAAGTGAAGATTACCTCGGTAACGAGTAACCGGTGAACGAATGACTTGTCCTCGTTATGCGTTTCAATGAAAGAGCTCCTGTCAACTACCTACCCTCCTCTCACCCACTCCTCATTTATCCTCAACACAATCTGCACAGACAACCACTATTCTTTGAGTTAATCAACCTGTTCAAGAGAGCAGCTCAAAATCTCAGGAGAAGCCACCATGAAAAGGCCCCACGCCGCAATTTATTTGCTGATCATCAGCGTCGTGTTGTTGAGCGCTTGTGCTCCAGCAGCAACGCCGCCGATCACCGTCTCAAAGTCAACCAAGGTCGCAGTGTCGACCGAGGCTGCCACAGCGGCCGTTGTTCAAGGTACATCCGCTGTAGCTGAGTTGAACACGTCATATGAGAATGCCGTAGCCTTGCAGTTGCTCCTGGGAACACTCGAACTTCAGGGGACAGACCTGGCAGTGACCGCCGAACAGGCCGGCGCCTTGCTGCCTCTCTGGAATAACTTCAAAACCATCAGCTCGAGTATGACTCCCAGACAGGGCCAAGGCTATGTCACTCCTCAGCCGCAAGACGACAATGCCGCAGTACTCGCTCAAATGGAAGCACTGGTTCAACAAATTCAGGCCGTCATGACGTCCGAACAAATCAAGGCTATCGCCGAGATGAAAATCACTCGCGAGACGGCCATGACGATCATGCAGGAACAGGGTATTACCCTGGGCGATCCGCAGCTGGGCCGTGGTAATAACGCGGGAAACGGCAACCTACCTCCACAGGGCACGCCGCCAGCCGGTAGGCCTGGCGATATAAGTGGCAATGGTGGACCGGGAGCACCTCCTAATGGTCAGCAACCCGGCAATGGACAAATGCCTGCGCCTCGGGCGGGGGGTGGCATGATCTCGCCCGAGTTAGTGGATGCATTGATTCAGATGTTGGAGAAAGGCAAGTAGTAGCTCGTCAAGCACGGCCACCGTACAACCACCCCGATGAACTAAGGGTTCAGCACTGCGTTCCTTAATGTGGGCGTTCTCCTAATCGACATGACCCGCTCCGAATTTGACCTGCGGGTGGGTCATGTCGATTTTATGAATAGGTGTCTCTTAGCTCTGTGAGTTCTCCTCTCATCAATTCCTCAGTGTTTGTGCAGACAATCTTCATATGCTGTTGCTATGCTGGTGATCAGATTGTCGTGCGAGGTGAATCTCATGAAGACGAACAAACAGAAACACAATTGGTTAGTGGCAGCCGCACTGTTTAGCGGATTTTTGCTGTCGTTCTGGTTGGAACTGACCGGCATCGCGCTGCATCAATGGCTGGGAGTCGCCAGCGGCGTGGGCGCGGGCTATCACCTGCTCACACACTGGACCTGGGTCAAGTCGGTGACGACTCGGTTTTTCAAACAGACATCAGGCCAGGCGCGTCTGTATTATGCGATCGATGTCGCCATGCTGATCGGGCTGGCGACGATCGGCGTAACAGGGTTGGTGATCTCAACGTGGTTCGATCTTGCACTGACGAATTTCCCTGCCTGGAAGACTATCCACGTGGTCGCTTCGATCGCCACCTTGGGAGTGATGGTGGCCAAGCTCGGACTACACTGGCGCTGGATCGTTTCAACGGCTCGCCGCTATATCTTCCCGCGCCAACATCCGCCCGTGGCAGTGTCTACCTCAAGCGGACTCGGCCGACGTGAGTTCCTACGTTTGATGGGCGGTGTGAGCGCGGTGGCCGTGATCGCGGCCGGCAGCGCCTTGCATGAGCTGACCCAGACCACTTCAACAGCGACGCTCTCCACCCAAGGTGAGGGCGCAAGCCAGTCCCCTGGAACTGCCGGCACACAGCCGCAAAGTGCTAACGCCTGCTCTGTCCATTGCCCCAAAAGATGTTCGTATCCCGGCCACTGCCGGCGCTATACCGACAGCCACAACAATGGGCGCTGCGATCTGGGCGAGTGCGCTTAGTGTCCTAACGTGATCGCTGTGATGTACACCACAACGGCGCTGAGGTGAGTCAGTTGCCGGCGGGGTGCTGATTTCCGCAGCTACGTCAATCGTCAGCATCACGCATTTCTTAGTTGCCGCTCACTTACCCTCGACCAAATCTGCACACGCGGTTGTTATTCTGACAGGTAGAAACAGCTGTGATTTACAGCGGACGGAGGTTGAACATGTTTCAATTTGAAAAGCATTTCGGATCGTCCCTCTTGACCACGATCTGCGCCGGGCTGCACGCAGCCGCTGAGGCATTGGGGATGACACCAGAAGATCTATCGACTGAGTTCAGAATAGGCAAGACCGTGACGCAAGTGGCCGTTGAGAAAGGCCTCGATCCGGTGGTCGTGCAGCAAACCGTCAAAGATACCACCACAGCCGGTCCCCGAGCAGCCATTCAACAGGCCGTAGCCGACGGGCAGCTGACCCAGGACAATGCCGATTGGCTGCTGCATGGTCTGGAAAAAGATTACTGGGGTGCGGGCCAGGTCTGGTCTGTCTCACCCCAGCGGCGCGTTGATCCGTCTCTTCACATCGCACCTTGGCAGCAACCCGAGTTTCTAATGGCCTCGCGCTAGCCAGCACAACTACAACTGGAGACGGTGCAACGCCGGAGAGATCGTGTGGAGAAACGGTCTCTCCGTTTTCGTTCCTGGCAGACGCCAATCGCCTTTGCACTTATTCTTTGCTTATCGAATCTCAGCTAAATCTGCACAGAGAAAAACTATCCTAAAAGCAGATAGCTACGCAAGCTATACTACACAACACCATGGAGGTGCACTATGTCTCGAATGAAGAAGTTATTGGGAATTGCTGTGTTGGTTGGCGTCGTGGCAGCACTGAGGATTAGCTCGGTGGCGGCCGCGCAGGGTTCGGTGACGCCGACCCCGACCGCGCCTACACAACAGGCCGGACTGCCGGGCCCCGGTGGATTCGGGGCGCGTGAACTGCGCAGCCAGGCTGCGTTGGAGGCGGCAGCCAAGGCGCTGGGTATGACGGTCGATGAGCTATCGGCGGAACTGTGGGGCGGCAAGACGCTGGCTGACATCGCCGCAGAAAAAGGCGTCGACATTGCCGACGTGAAAGCTGCGGTCGAGGCCGCGCAGATCGCAGAAACCAAGACCGCCATTGCGCAAGCCGTGACGGATGGGACCATCACGCAGGCCAAGGCCGACTGGCTGATCGAAGGGTTGGATCAGGGGTACTGGGGCGCAGGCGCTAAAGGCGATTTTGGCTTCGGCATGGGTCCCGGCATGGGACACGGGGGGCCGCGTGGTTCCGGTGGACCTGCTCTGCGTGGCACTCCTCCGAATGACACACCGCCTGACAACAACGGGGACGGCAATGACTCGACCACACCCAGTGGATCAACTTCATAAACACAGCCGCGGCGCCTAAAGCATGGCCCACCCCGAAATTCAAATTCGGGGTGGGTTTGTTTAGCACAGCAGACGCTTGAGGTGCGCGGATGACGTATCGGGTGCTAAAGCCTGCGTGGACCAGGCCCCGTCGGTACAGGCCGATGATCGGCACACGAAGCAGCCCACGTCCAGTCGCCAGCAGCGGGCGCTACAAAGTGAAATGCACGCGGATGCCTGAGCCAGGTTGCGGCGGCAACCTGAAGCCCTTACAATATAAGGTGTATCAGGACAGTGGGCAGCACGGCACGCCCCACACTGTCGTAAGGGAGAACTCATGTCCAATGTTCACACCACCGAGGCGGGTGAAACAATTCTGGTCGTCGATGATGCGCCCGATCTTTTACACAACATTGCGGAGATGTTGCAGGAATCTGGCTACCAGGTGGCGACTGCCACTGATGGCACAGAAGCGCTGCAAGTGTTGCAGACCCGGCACATCGATCTGATCTTAACGGACATCGCTATGCCCAAACTGAACGGGTATCAACTGTACGAACAAGTGCGGCGGAATCCAGATTGGGTGCATATCCCGTTTATCTTCTTGACAGGGCGCTCGTTGAGTAGTGACATCCGGTATGGCAAGGAATTAGGAGTTGACGATTATTTGATCAAGCCAATGGAGATCGAGGATCTGGCGGCGGCAGTGCGCGGCAAGCTGCGGCGCGCGCGGCAATTGGAGCACAGCGCTGCGCCCGCCCAGCCCCTCGATCAATCTGAGTTTGGCCTGGGGCGGCTGCGCATCAACACGGCTCAACATCGTGTCTGGCTGGACGACACATTGATCGACCTCTCTGCCAGAGAGTTCATCCTGCTGGCCTATCTGGCGCGTCACGCGGAACGAACCGTGTCGGTGAGCGAGTTAATTCAAGCCACACACGACCTGGCAGCGGATGATAAAGAGGCCGGCTCGTTGGCGCGGCCACTCATCCGCTCGATTCGCCGTAAGCTGGGTTATGCGACGGGTGAAATGGGCTGTATCGAAAACGTACGCGGCATTGGTTACCGGTTGATCCCGCCTCACTGAGGGGTTGCTGATCGCTTGCCGAGTTGTCGCATCAGGCACTTGACTGACTGAAGCGGCACCGCGACAACGTGTTTGCCCTTTGAAGTCAGGTCAATTTACGTCATGCGCAACGACCGCTGAGGGTAGCGGCGTGGTAGTAGGGAGCGATTCCAGCTGCTCAGGTGTAGTGGTCGGTGGCCCCTCACTGGGGGAGGTTGAGGTTGGTGTCGGCGTAGGATCAGTCGCGCTGAATGCCTCGATCGGGCTGGGTGTAGCTGTGGGAAGCACCGGGGCTTCAAGTGGGGGGAACACAAACGCTGTGTCGCTTGCGCTATCTGGACTGGATGAAGAACCCAGCGTCCAATTCGCCTCTGGCAAACAATTGCCGTCTGCATTCGTATCACAGATATGGTATCCACCGAAGTCCGACAAGAGATCGCCGACGTTGGTTGTGGGGATCAAGGTCCACGTGCTGTCGCTCAGAGTGGGATAAGCGCTGCCCGAAACGAGGGCACCCATGGTAACGATTAAAACAGTATGATTGGTGTTCCAGTCATAACTGGCCGCGAAGCGGCTATTGCCATTCTCGATCGTGCCACCCTCCAAACGGCCCAGGTGAACATCTTCGCCGGAGGTGCAGTCACCCGTGCCTGCGCTGCCCAGCCAGATTGTGCCGCTGCTCTGATCGGCACACACGGTATCGCCGCTATCAGGGCCGGTGGCCGGGTCCACCGGTTGATTAAAGCCCACGACGATTTGATCACCGCAGTCCAGCTCATCGGCCACGCCCGATTGCGCCTCTCCGCACGCCGAGGAATCGCCGGCATTGAGCAACTGCAATGAAGCAGCCACAAACCCCAGTTGAACCGCGGTGATGGGGTTATTCTGCTGGCTGCTCCAGTCGCCGCGCGTCGTCTGGACTTGATAACAGAACCATGTGCCTGGCTGAGCAAAGCGATCGTTGTCGCTGTAACCGGTCGCGGTCGTTGAGCCAAGACTGGTAAAAGTTGCTCCCGTGCAATCGCGGCTGCTGCCGTTCGCCGCGCCGAACACTTCGTAGCCAGTGCCGGATTGTCCGTCGCTCCAGCTGAGTGCAACAGCATGTCCTTGTGGGCTTGCGCTGAAATCGCCTGGCGCGACGAGTACGGTGGTGGCAAAGACGTTATTGCCGAGAACCTGTTGATGAGTCACTAAAGCGAAGGCGCGTCCAACGATATGCCCGGTGGTGCTGAGGAGAAGGCTGCCGCAGGCCAGGATCAGTAGCCGATAGAGAAACGCAGGCTGCTGCCGGCGTATCGTGCGCCGAGTCGCACTGCGTGTGGATAGCATCGGTGCACCGTATGCGGG
>JAUQXC010000575.1 GCA_030834825.1 Thermoflexales bacterium | reverse complement strand
TATTTTCGCGCGACAATCTTCCCAATCACACCCCCCACGACATACAACAACCCCAACAGGATCAACCCAAACTTGATCGTTGCACAGATTTGCGCCACCTGCGGCCACGGCGCGACATTGCCGCCGAGCAGTTCGGTGAACAGTGCCAGGTTTTCGATCGCGTCGAGGAATGCCGCAAGCCACAGGCCCCACGCCAGCAGTAAGCCGATCGTGGCCCAGGTTTTGCGCTTCAACGCACCGGCGGCCATGACGCACGCCAAAGCGATCGTGGTGGAGTACACCGGCATGTACAGATAATCGAAGCCGAGGCTGAATCCCGCACGAATGCGATCGTTCTCATTCCAAGCGTTGATGATCTGGGCCGCCTGATCCACGCTGCCCGCCAGTTCGAAATCGACGATGGTGGGCGTCCCACCTACAGTGGGCGTCCCACCTACGGTGGGCTGCGCCGGGCCGATGAAGCGAAACAGGAACGTAATGATCAAGGTAGCCAGCAACAACGGCGTCAAGACACGCGCGCGTTGGTTGGGCGAAATAGCGGCAAGTGGATGAGTAAGGGTAGTCATAGTCGGACGTGATGTTCACAGACTGTGCGGAAGTGATAACCGTAAATCGCCAACGTCACCGCCATGGTGATGAGCTTGGGCCGATGGAAGAGCGTCCAGAAGAAGAGCCGCCAGTATTGCACGCGTTCCCGGCCCACAATACCCAGGCGGAAGATCGAACGGAAGAAAGCCAGCCATTGCTGGAAGTTCGGCGCGGCTTTCACCACGCGAGCGGGCTGATATTCCTGCAAGAACGTCTTGACGCGCTGATAATAATACCGCGGCGCGTAGATGTGCTGCAGGATGTATTGATAGCCTTCACGCAACGTCTCCAGGCTCATGTGGGGGATGATGTTGGTGGTGCCATCGACGTTGTCGCCCGACGATTGTTCATTCAAGCGACCTTCGCCCTTTAAGCGTTCGTATAACCCGGTTCCGGGCGGTGCTTGCAGCAAGCCCACCATGGCCGTGACGATACCGCTTTTCTGAATGAAATCGATCTGCCGCTGGAAGATGGAGGGCGTATCGCTGTCAAAGCCCACGATGAACCCGGCCTGCACCTGGAGGCCCGCCCGCTGAATGCGTTTCACATCCGCCACCAGATCGCGCTTGAGGTTCTGCTTCTTGCTACATTCGGCCAGGCTGGACTCGTCGGGCGTTTCGATGCCAACGAAGACCACGGTGAACCCGGCGGCCGCCATTAACTGCAGCAGCTCGTCGTCGTCGGCCATATTGATCGACGCTTCGGTCTGGAACGTGATGCCGAGCTTGCCCTGGCGCCATTCAATCAGCGCGGGCAGCAGTTCGGTTTTGAGCAAACGCTTGTTGCCGATGAGGTTGTCGTCGACAAAGAGGATGCTGCTGCGCCAGCCAAGCTCATAAAGCCGATCGAGCTCGGCGATGATTTGCGCCACGGTCTTGGTGCGCGGCCGGTGGCCCAGCAGCGCCGTCACATTGCAGAAGTCGCAATTGAACGGACAGCCGCGCGAAAATTGTATATTGAGCATGGCATAGCGTTTGAAGTCGGCTAATTCCCACGCCGGGACGGGCGTCTGTTGCATCTCCGCAAAATCATCCGTGGTGTAGACGTGCTGTGTACTATCCTGCGCCAAATCCTTGAGAAAGGCGGGCAGCGTCAACTCACCTTCATTCAGGATGAAGTGATCGACCACATCTTCGTATAGTTCACGCTCGATGGTGAAGAGCGGGCCACCGGCCACTACTTTCACGCCCGCCGCCCGGCAGCGCTCGATGGCTTCACGCGCCGACTTACGCTGCACCGTCATGCCGCTGATAAAGACGTAATCGGCCCAGGCCAGATCTTTATCCGTCAACGGACGCGTGTTGAGATCGACCAGGCGCTTGTTCCACCCGGCAGGCAGCAGCGCCGCGACGGTCAACAGGCCCAGCGGTGGCGAGATGGATTTTTTGCGAATGAACTTGAGGGCGTACCGAAAACTCCAGAACGTATCGGGAAACTCGGGGTAGATCAACAGGATGTTCATTGCGCTTGCTCCGTTCAGAGATGATCACGGCGGCTTAGAGCGGTTTCCAAGTTGATTTACGGGAGTCGCGTCATTGCGAGCGCTTTTTGCGAAGCAATCTCGTCGGGGAATGCAGGGGATTGCTTCGTCGCCAACAGCGCTCCGCGCAATGACGATCTGTAAACTAACCTGGAATTCGCTATAGGTCGCGACAAACGGTCGGATGGCGGATTTATCGGTTCGACAACGCGCGAGTGGGGTTGGGCGCAACATTTGGTATTATACTTGCATTCCAAAACAGCGTCAGCCAGTTAGCGGTTCGGGCTCCCACGCCCGAAGAAACGCGGCATGTCCCATAGGGTGACTGCGCTCGGAGCCGCTTCGGCTAAAGGTGTACACACGGGCAACATCCTTCTGCATCAGAAAGAATCCATTCCATGTATCCACATGATTATCATCTGCACTCCCATTTTTCGTGCGACTGTAAAGCGTCGATCGTCGAGCAGTGCCTCAGCGCGCTTCAGAAAGGCCTGCCAGAGATCGGCGTCACCGATCATTTCGATCTGCATCCCGGCGATGAGTGTGCCGGCTTCTTCCGCCCGATCGAGTGGGCG
>JAUQXC010000574.1 GCA_030834825.1 Thermoflexales bacterium | reverse complement strand
GCCTCGTCGTACAACGCCACATCGCCGTCGGGTGATGGATAATCCATCACCGGCAGCACCACGACCAGATCGGTGTTTGCCAGGTCCGCGGGGGTCAATGATTGTCCATATGGAATCAGATCCACGTCGAAACCGGCCCAGGCGAGGGACATGGCCAGATCGATGAAGCCTACCGGCCCGACCAGCGTTGGCTCGGTGTGACTGGCGATAAACAGCGCGTGCCGATCGGGCCGAGGTGCGATGCGCAGCTCGGGATCATCCCGCCCGGTCTCCAACGCGGCGGCCAGCGCGACTTGCGCCATTTGCACCAACACCTCGCCGGATTCTCGCGCTAATTCAACCGTGTCGTAGGGATCGTGAATGTGACTGGCATAGTGAACGCTGCCCAGGCGCAGCATGGCCGGTTCGTCAATGTAGATCAGGTTCGCATTGGGAACATCGAAGCCTGCCAGGGCCGAGTTGTCCGATTCTATCGCGTAACTATCCAGCGGGCGTGTCGTCACGCCGAAGCCGGCGCTCTTCTGAGTCAGATAGTCAGGCCAGGGCAAGGCTGCATCGCCGTGCCGGCCATACGACCACGTGATCAGATTCAGATAAGGATTGATGTCATCCACCGGACGGCTCAGCATATCAACTTGCAGCATTGCCGTGGTGCGATCGAGCAGGTCTTGATGCGTGGCGGCAAAATGAGCCGAGCCATAGAGCGAGAGCTCTTCGCTGCCGAACCAGACCAGATAGAGATCGGTTGGAGGCTGGAGCTGTGCTGCATTGAGCACACGCGCTACTTCCAGCAGCACGACCGAGCCGCTGCCGTCATCCATCGCACCGGGACTATTTGGACTGTCGATGTGTCCGCCTAGAATCAGCGCGCGTGTGGCATCAGCGCCTGGAATGTGCGCGATCAAGTTCCCCGAGGTGCCCGGCGAGAAGACATCGGCGTCCCAGGTCAGCCGCGCCGACGTGATCTGTGCCAGGTCCTCCCATGACTTGATACCGGCACTCTTCATATCTTCCAGGCGCACATACAAGATCGGCGGTAGGTGATCGACGTCGAGCCAGCCGAACGGCTGTCCGTCGCCGATAAAGGTCCCGTGGCTCTCATGCTGGGCATTGGAGAAGTGTGTGACTACGACAATGCCCGCCGGGTTCTGCCTCAGCAAGGTGAGGGCATGATCATAGGCTCGCTCCTGTACTTGCGTCGTATCGATCGGCGCATAATCGAGGAACACGACTTTGCCCTGCACGTCACCTGGTTTCAAGGCATTGATGTCGTCGGCGGTGCGCACCACTACAATCGACTCATTAACCACCACCGGATCGCGGTTCGCGTCGTTGAGTTTTCCATCCGAGTCGAAGTGCAAAGCATAGTCGATCACGTCGCGATGACCGCGCAGACCGTCGGCCGGAATCTCAAAATCCCGACCGGCGATTTGCACCTCCAGGCGCGTTTCCCATAATTCGGTGGCGAGAAAGACGCGAAAGTCCTGTCGCTCAAGCGTCAACCCCAGCTGCTTCAAGTACTCGAACTGCTGCAATTGCCCGGCCACGTAATCCAAAGCCTCGGCCTCACCTTCTGTCGCTGAATTGCGCCAGCCTGAATAAGGTTGGATGGCGGTGAGATCAGTCATGTAGTCAAAGAGGCTGTCCTGCGAGACTCGTTGATAAATGTCTGTCGGCAAGGGCACAGATGTCGTCGCAGTGCTCACCGTCGGTCCGCTGCTGCCGGTCGAGCATTCGAGGCTATAAGTCGCCGGTTGTGTTTCAGTCGGTGAGTGGTCGACGCCTTCGCTGACCAATACGTAGAGCCAGCCTTCATACGTTGAGGTGTAAGTGATGCTGCTGCTTAAGTCGGTTTGGGCAGGATCGCTATTGTCGTTGCTGGCGATGGCCTTAAGCTTGTCGTCGTATAAAGCCAGGTTGGTATCCACCCCACCGGAAAGATCGAACGTGTGGCAGGTGATGAGCCTGTCCGGCTTCACGCGAACTTTGAAGTAGTCAGGGTCCGGGCCGTCAGCGCCGGGCTTGAGCAGGGCCAAATCGAGCTGGTCGTATTTCACATGGAGTGCGATCTGGGCGGCCTGATCGAAATTGTCATTTGGCTCGAACTTAAACTCTGGAACAATCGGTGGTGTTAAAGGCAACTTCGGTGAGAGTGCCAGGCGAATGGCGGCAGTGACGAGGTGTGGCTCATTGCGCAGAATAGATTTCCCGCCGGGTTGATCGGCCGCTAAGAGCAGGCTATTGGTCGAGAGTTTTAACAGTTGTTGCTGCTGTTGAGTGTACATGGCTAGCATTTGCTCATCATAGGGCTTACTGAACGCAGGAGTCTTACCAGGGACGATGATGATCAGTGGCAGGTCGCCCAATGCGCCAGCCGCACGGACTTGCTCGACGTTGGCAGCTTGCCAATCATCAAATGAGAGGCCTTCGTCCAAATAGTCCGTCCACTCTTGGCGATATTGTGCCAGGTCATCAGGGTAAGACGCTAGGATTGCCAAATCACCCGCGATGGTGTCTTCAGAAAAGGGGTTGACAAACACTAGGGCGACCACCTGTTCGCGGTGTTGCGCCACATAAACCTGAGCGCCCCAATTGTAGAGTGCATTCGTGACCAGCACATATGGCCCCAGAACGCTCTTTTCTTTCAGCAGGGCAGTAAGCTCATCGGCCATCTGTTGACCGGTTCCCAGTAGAGAACGGTGATAGTCGCAGACCTGGGTGAATCCTGAAATCTTTGGACTGACTTTAGACCAGGGATCTCCGACGGCAGCCTCCGGACCGGTATATAGGATCACAGTAGGGCTGCCCTTGCCCGTGCAGTTGAGTGTCGATCTGGCCACAGGTGGAGTAGAGGGCTTGCTTGAGGACAGGGCGATGAGGGCAATTGCTGTAATAGCTACGGCACCAACAATGATGATCGTTCGGTTACGCATCATAGCCTCCGTTTGCGTTGAGTAATGCTCAGCCTGCTTGTTTGTCAAAGTTCATCCGGGTCCATCTTGGATCAAATCTAATACATCCGCCGGACCTTGACCAGACTTCAGCAACCCGGTTGTCTGACGCGTCACGACGGTGACAAAAGAGTTCGGAGACCTGGGCTGCAATGGAATATAAACTGCGCCTTGAATTCATTGAGGACCCAAGGCGCGGTTGTGAAGGGTGATCATTTACTGGTCAAGCATTCGAGGCTGTAGGTGGCTTGCTGGGCTTCGGCAGGTGAGCGGCTGAAGCCTTCGCCGACGAGTACGTAGAGCCAGCCTTCGTACTGCACCGCATAGGTGACGCTACTACTCAAATCGCCTGCGGCCCGGTCAACATCGTCTTGACCACTAATGCCGTTCAGATTACCCCCATAGAGGATCAGGTTTGTATCTGTCCCGGTAGAAAGATCCGAGGTGCGACAGGTAACGAGCATGCCTGGCTTCACGCGGACTCTGAAGTAGTCGGAATCCCAGCCGTCAACCGTGGGTGTAAGCACACCAAAGTTAAGCTGATCATACTTCGCATTGAGACCAATGAGTGTGGCTTGATCGAAATCGTCGTTGGGTTCGAATTTGAAGTTCTGGGAAGAATCACCCTCTGTTGCAATGTCTGGTACCACGTTGGTCAGTGTGGTTAAGGGCAATGTCGGTGAGATCGCCAGTCGGATCGCGTCAACCACGGCTAACGGCTCATTGATATGAATATGGTGCCCTTTTTGATTGGACCGCAGGCGCACACTCTTTGTCGAGAGCGCTAATAATTGCTCTTCCTGCTTAACCAACATGGCCTCTTCTTGCGCCGCATAGGGCTTATCACTTGGATAGTATCCACTGCGAGCAAGCAGAACCAACGGCAGGTCACCCAGTGGACCAGTTGCACGGACTTGATCGGCGCTGGCTAGAAAATCGTCCACCGATTGGCCTTCGCCTTGGCTGGCTATCTCGGCACGAGCGGTGGCTAGTTCGTCGGGATAAGGGGCTAAGATCGCCAACATGCCAGAGATCATATCTTCATGGAAAGGACTGACGAGCACCAGGGCGGCCACTTGATCCCGATGCTGCACGGTGTACAAACGATCGATCCAGTTGCTGGTGGAATGAGAGACCAGCACATACGGTCCGGGAATTTTTCCCTTCTCCAACAAGGCGGCGAGCTCGTCAGCCATTTGCTGACTGGTGCGCGGCTTAGGTCCCTGTGAGCTGCCACCTACCCCGGCCCGATCATAAGCGCACACGCGCGTGAACTTTGCGACCTTAAACATGACTTGTTCCCAGGTCACCCATATCCCCCCTGGGTCTGCATTGAACACAACAGTGGGGCTACCCCTGCCGAAGCAGCGGACATGCAACTTGGCCACGCCAATATCGACCTTCTCGTCCCATAGATCCGGCATCAAGGTTTCCGCACGGGTTGGCGGCGTGTTCTGAGATCTGGAAACGACCAGAGTGGCTGAGAGTGTTGTCGTACTCGCGGGTGCGGGTGTCGTGGTCTGTTGGAAACTCGTCACAGATTGATCGGGCAGCCTGACTGAGGATACGGCAATGAAGGCAAAAACCGCGACGACCACCGTGCTGACAATCGCGAACGCTCGTTTGCACATCATGGATCTCCGTTTGTGTTGAAGGATGGCTGGCAATGTTTTGCCTGAATCCGCTGGATGGGTATAGCGGCGTGTGTGCAGCGCATGCGTCAACACGGGTTGAAGTCGGCTCAACTGATCGGCATAGGCGCGACATTGATCGCACTCGGCCAGGTGCGCGGTCAAGGCGGCGCGCTGTTCCGCCTTGAGATAAGGCGTCGCTTCGTGTAACAGTTCAATTGCTTGTTCATGCGAGAGGGCGTTCATAGGCGATCCACTTGTCCGTTGAGCGTGCGGCGTAATTGATCGTGTGCGGCGCGTAACCGGGTATGCACGGTGCGTTGACTGACTTGCAGCATCTGCGCAATCTCGGCGATGGGCAGTTCGTGCTCGTAGCGCAGGATGATGGGCAGCTGGAGTTTCTCGTCCAGCGCATGCACAGCTTTCCGCACGGCCTTGTCGATCTCGTGCGAAACGACGGCCGCCTCAGGGTGCTCGGCAGCGGGTTGTGTCACTTGAAAAACGGCCTGCATGACGTGTTGCAACCTTTCTTTGGCACGGCGCTTGCGCAGTCGTCCCCGGCACACATTCACCGTGATGGTATACAGCCAGGTCTTGAAGGCGGCCTCACCGCGATAAGAGCGCAGCGCGCCCAGCGCCGACACAAACGCATCCTGCGCGGCCTCGTCGGCCTCGACGGCGTCATCCAGAATGGAATAAGCCAACCGATAGACCAGGTTTTGATAGGTGTGCACCAGGGTCTCGATCGCGGCTTCGTCGCCATCGAGGCAATGTTGAACCAGGAGATAAGTGGTTGAGTCGTTCAATTTGCTAGATTAGATGCAGCTCGCGTGGAAAATCTGAAGCAGTCCGGCGTTCAATTTTAGACCGACAAACGACGCCGGCTCGCGCAGTTTTCAGAAACCGGTTTTTTTATGAATCTCGAAATAGTGCGGCAGTCTGGCAACTTTCGATCGGGTAACGGCCAATGGCGGCTTCGTCGGAGAGCACGACGCCGCGATAGCCCTGGCGCAGCGCATCGTAGAGATAACATACTTCCGATCGGGTGG
>JAUQXC010000573.1 GCA_030834825.1 Thermoflexales bacterium | reverse complement strand
GTCATCGCGCCGACCACGTTCGAAGCCGAGATCGCCGCTAAGGTCATCGTTATCTCCGGCAGTCAGCACGGCCTGGCGTGGCTGGAAGAACAACCGGACTACGCCACCGTGATCGTGCGCGAAGATGGGCGAGCGGTGTATAGCACAAAGATGAATCACTATTTATGGAGCTGAGAAACCGGGGTTCTCCGTTCTTGATGCTGGAAGAGGCACGACGAGAGAAATCCGCTTTCTGCCACAGGAGATCAATTATGAAGCCGATCAACGACGAGCTCGATCAATTGCCGCCTGCCATGCCGCTGCACATCTTGATCGGCATGCTCTTAGCGGTGGCGCTGGGCGCATTTGCAGCGGCAATTGTGCTGCCGAACTGGTTGCCCGGATTGAGTCAATCGCTGCTGGGCAACGAGCCCAAAGTGTACTGGTATCTCTCGCGCGCCAGCGCCGTGGTGGCCTACAGCTTGTTGTGGTTGTCGATGGCGCTGGGCTTGAGCATCACGAATAAGTTGGCCCGCGTCTGGCCGGGCGGTCCCGCCGCCTTTGATCTACATCAGTTCGCCAGTCTCATCGGCTTAGCCTTTGCACTTTTCCACGCACTAATCCTGTTGGGCGACAAGTACATCAATTACGATCTGGGGCAAGTGTTGGTGCCGTTCAACAGCACCGGATACAAGCCGGTGTGGGTGGGGTTAGGGCAGATCGGATTTTATCTGCTCGCCATTGTCGGGCTAAGTTTTTACATGCGCAAGCGCCTGGGCAATCGTATGTGGCGCCTGATTCACTACCTGAGTTTCTTCACATTCGTACTGGCTTTGCTGCACGGCATCTTCGCCGGAACTGACAGCGCCGGGTTCGCTATCCAGGTCTTCTATTGGGCAAGTGGCGCTTCACTGTTGTTCCTGCTCATCTATCGCATCTTCGTTACCAGGTTCGCTGTCAGGAAACAGACACGCGCAGCCTAACCCCAAAAAATCGTAGAGTCCGAGCTCCCATTAGGCCCCCTGGCTTGCAACAAAGCCGGGGGCTTTTCAGACCCAAATTTGACGTGCAATTGTTGACAAATTCACAAATGGGTGATATCCTTCACTATATAAAGATGACAAATATCTTCTTTATTAAGAAGCAACAAATCACGAGAAATATGGGCCTTGCAGGAGGTAAACATGGCACCCGAAAAGAAACCTACCGTGGTCATCGCTGGAGCGGGCTATGCTGGACTGGCCGCCGCCCGGGCGTTGGCGCGCGAGAAAAACGTGCGTGTGGTTTTGATCAACAAGCACGCCTATCATCTGCTGCAATTTCAACTGCACGAAGCGGCTGTCAACAAGATCGATATGGAGACGCTGGCCCTGCCCCTCAGCCGCGTGCTGCCGCGCGAAGTGGAGTTCGTTAAGGCCCAAATCACCGGGTTCGATTTCAAGGCCCGCTTGGTGCACACTGATCACGGCGACTTCCACTACGATCGCTTGATTATTGCGTTGGGCAGCCAGCCGGCCACGTTCAACATTCCCGGACTAAACGAACACGCGCTGATGTTGAAGTCGTTGGCCAACGCTCGAACGATCCGCGGCCATTTGGAGATGACGCTCTCCCTGTTGAAGTCAGCCACCCGATCGACCCCCTATCCGATCGTGATCGGCGGCGGGGGCATCACCGGTGTCGAACTTGCCACTGAATTAGCCGAAGGGCTGCAGGGACTGGAACGGCAGTACGATCTCGATCGCCGCGCAATCAAAGTTGTGTTAGTGGAAGCGGCCTCGTCGGTGCTGCCCGGCTTCGATCAGAAGACGATCGGCGAAGCGGCGCGTGTGCTGCGGAAGTTAGGTGTCGACGTTCGCACCAGCACCGCCATTGCACGGGTGGAAGCCGATCGCGTGTGGCTGAAGCCGATCGGATCGGATCAGGCCGAAGAGATCATCACGCCGACCCTCATCTGGACGGGTGGTGTACGCGCCAATGCGCTTGTGCTAAACTCTGGATTGACGTTGGGCGAACGCGGCGCGGCGGTCGTGGATGAGTATCTGCGCTCGCTCGATTATCCTGAGGTCTCGGTCGTTGGCGACAACGCCGTCGTGCGTGATCCACGCAACGGACAAGTTGTTATTCCGTGCGGGCAACTCGCCGCACAGCAGGGGAAGTACGCCGCCAAACAAATCGACGGCGATTTCAAAGGTGCTGTGGTGCCGCCATACCTTCCCCATCTGGACGGGCTGCTGATCTCACTGGGATCGTATGCGGGGGTGGGCACGGTGGGGCCGATGTGGGTGCGGCAGTTGATTGCGCGCGTCATGAAGATTGGCGCGGAGGTGCGCTATCTGTTCAACATCGGCGGCGTGTCGCTGGTGCTGGCGCGCGGTCTGCTGCTACGGCACGAAGTGGTCGCAGTTATGCGCTGGCTGCGCCGCACAAAGCGCGCCGGGCGCAAAACAGAGCACAAGGGACAGGGAAATGCCGTCGCTTAAGAATGTGTGGGTGAATCCCAAAACACGCGTGCTTGAAGATGATGGGCAGACCGCCGTCGTCGAAGTCAGTGGCATGTTGTGTGAATGGGGTTGAGCGCGCAACGTGCAAGCCGCCCTGGCAGGGTTGGATGGCGTAGAGGCAGTTGAGCACGAAGCGGGCACCGAGCTGTTTGTGGTCAAGCATCACGGCAAGTTGAATGCTGCGGTACAAGCGGTCGATGGGGTCGTGATTTTGCGCTGGGCCCGGCGCGGGTTGGAGAAGTTGGGGCAGCAACTACAAAAGGACGTGCGCCGCAGGCCATAGAGCGGCTCACTGTTGATCGAGCAGCTCACACCGATTGCGTTGACGGTTTCGCGGATGCCGGGCAGTCTTGCCGAGAAAAGAAGGCATCCGATTACAATCAGGGCGGCGGCCAGCGTGGGCGCGCTCTCAGCCGCCGCCCGCCACAACAAAGACCTCGGAGTTTTTTGATGGTCACACGAGATCGCGCGAGAAGATGACCGTCTGGGCCGTCTCGCGCGATCGGGTATAGAAACCTCCGCGGTCCGGAAGGACAAGCCACATGTCCCCTTTCGACATCGAAGACCAGATTCAAAAGGCGCAGCAAAACGGCCAGTTCAACCATTTGCGCGGCCAGGGAAAACCGTTCACGCATCTGGACACGGATGCGTTCGAACTGCTGGTCAAAGAGCAAGGCTTCCGTCCGCATTTCGTGGAGCTCGATCATGAGATCCGCGCCAAGACCGAGATCGCGCGGCAGGCCGTGCGCCGCACCTATGAGTGGGTCCAGCAGGCGCGGGGCGGCGGCAGCGTCGATCGGCATTACGCGCGGGACGAATGGCACAAGGCACTGCACACCTTCGATCAACGATTGGCGGAGATCAATCAGTTGATCAAGACCTTCAACCTCGAATTGCCGGAGCCGCTGCGCCAGGCGCAAAAGTTCCCCTTGAAGCGCGCTGAGGAGTTGCAGAAGATGGGATTAGCCGCGCAGCTGGACTGATACGCAGCAAGGCAAAGCCTCTCCGTGGGATGTTTTCGTTTCACGTCTTACGCTTCACGCCGCGTAGTGCTATAATTCGGCCCGACCGGAGCACTACCATGGCTGTCGAATTTCCTACTCCTTACCTCACCGATCCCACCGGCCACGAGCATCCGCTGCGTGGCGAGACGACCACCATTGGCCGCGCGGTGGAATGTGATATCGTCATTACCAGCAAACGCGTCTCACGCGAGCATTCTCGTCTGCGGCGTGAAGGTCGCCGCGTGCTGCTGGAGGACCTGGGCAGCACCAATGGCACCTTCCTCAACGACGAACGTATCATGGAGCCGATGGAACTACGCGACGGCGACATGGTTACTGTGGGCGACGTGAAGTTCACCTTCCGCGATCCCGACACCACCATCGGCGGCATGCTGCGCGTCGAGCTGGATTTAGACGCCAGCGCAGGGATTGTGCGGGTCAATCGGCGCGTGGTGAATCTCTCACCCAAAGAGTTTGCGCTGCTGATGCACCTGTACCATCGCCGGGGCAAGGTCTGCTCCAAAGACGACATCGGCAAAGCGGTCTGGCCCGAATATCAAGAAGGCATCTACGATTATCAGATCGAAAACCTGGTGCGGCGCTTGCGCGCCCGCCTGGAACCCGATCCCGGCAATGCTCAGTTGTTGATTACCGTACGCGGGCTGGGTTACAAATTAGTCATGCCAGAGTAACCGCCCGCATCCTTCAACTGTGCAGCGGTCACATGCAGCCCCCGGTCAAAGCTGCAACCATTTTGGTTGGGCGTTCGCGGATCACGACAAACCGATACAGCCCCATTAGCCGACTGTTAGCCAGTTGATAGGTACAACAGTCGGCTTTCGTTTATCCTTGAGTACGAAGAAAGATGGCAGCAGACTGCGGAAGTCTTTCAGACTTCCGCAGTCTCACAGAGGCAGATTTATGGCACCGCAAAAATTAGAAGGTTTGAATTTAGGAAAATATCAGCTGCGCGAGCAGCTGGGGCACGGCGGTATGGCAAGCGTCTACCGCGCGTATCACCCACAACTCGATCGATTTGTGGCCGTCAAAGTGCTGCGCGGCGAGCTGGTGGAAGACTCCGAATTTCTGGCGCGTTTTCAGCGCGAGGCGAAGATCGTCGCGTCGCTGCGGCACGCCAACGTGGTCCAGGTCTACGACGCCGACCGGCAGGATGACATCTACTACATGGTGATGGAACTGCTGGAAGGCGACACGCTCAAAGCGCGTCTCACCGATTATCGCGCCCGGGAAGAGCAGATGCCATTGGGCGAAGTGGTGCGCGTGATGTTGGACGTGCTCGACGGGCTGGCCTACGCGCACAGTGAGGGCATGGTCCATCGCGACTTGAAGCCGGCCAATATCATGCTGACCCGGCGTGGACAGGCGGTCATCACCGACTTCGGCATCGCGCAAATGGTGGGCGCCACCCGCTATACCATGTCTGGTGCGCTGATGGGCACGCTCAACTATATGGCCCCCGAACAAGGCATGCAGAACCAAAGCGACGTTCGCAGCGATCTGTACTCGCTGGGCATTGTGCTGTACGAGATGCTCACCGGCAAACCGCCCTTCGACGCGGATACGCCGCTGGCGATCTTGATGAAGCACGTCAACGAACCCCTGCCCATGCCGCCTACGACAGGCGTCATAATCGCCGCAGCGTTCGAGCGCGTGCTGCTGAAGGTCCTGAGCAAGGATTCCGACGATCGTTATCAAACCGCCGAAGAGATGGCACAGGCGATTCGCGCCGCGGCGGAAGAGGCCAATGTCAAACTACCCGATCGGATCTCGCTGCCCCTCTCGGTTGGAGTACCGGCGGCCGCTGAACCGATCTCGGTTATCTCGGGCACAGCCCGCAAGAGCATTACTAACACGGACTTCGCCAAAGATCAGACGGATGCCGTGCCGGATGCGAAGGTGTCCGCTATAGCAGCCGGATCAGCGGTGGGAGTCGCAGGAGGACAAACGGGCGGTGCACCAGCCGCCGTCGTTGAAACCAAAGCGATTGACTGGTGGGGCATCATCAAGAAGCACAGCTTGATCGCATTGATCTGGTTGGGCATTATCATCGGCGCCAACATGGTGTTCCTGGCCGTGGCGGGCTTTAGCGGCAGTTTTGATATCTTCATCCACGGTTGGCCGCTGCAAGTCTTAGTCGTAGGGCTGGCGTTCGCCTATGTCATGTTTGCCACGCGCTGGTTATGGGTGCTGATACCGACCAATACACTCTTGATCACGGGAGTCATATCGAGTTACTACTGGTTCATCGATCGGGGTAACTGGGCCACCTGGATATTGATCGCGCCGGTGGTGGTGGGAACCATCATTGTGACGATTATTCTCTACGTCACCAATCGCAAGCTGGCAAGTCAGGTGGCCTACCACACGGGGTTAATTCTAATGGTGCTGACGGGCACAGCGATCTTTGGCGGCACCATGTACCTGCTGACGAATCCTGAAGTGATTCAGCAACTGCCGTATAGTCGCCTTATCGATCAGGCGCTTGAAAGAGGCCTCAGTGAAGGCCTGAAGAATTTGCCGGACATCCCGGAACTGAAGGATCTTTTGACGCCGGCGCCGTGACCTCACTCTCAAAAATGTCGTTGCGAGGCGCATTCTGAGCGGAGCTTAGCGGAGTCGCAGAATGCGACGAAGCAATCTCGCAGTCCCACTAGAGATTGCTTCGCCGACGCCTTACCCGCCGCACAACGGCGGAAGCGCTCGCAACACTTGCACCGCACACGCCCAGCGCGCCCCCGCTGCTACGCAGCGGACACACCCTATCCCACGCTCCTGTAGAGCGTGGGGGGGTGCGCCGGGCGGGGCGAACCGCGTGCGGTGCACGAAGTCCCCATCTTCTGGGGGAGTGCAAGTGTGACGATACTTGGAATTTGGAGGCAATATGCAACGTTCATCTTCTTCTTTAATCGCCGGGTTGATCTTAATCGGCCTGGGAGTACTGGCCCTGATCTTCACACTGACCGGCGTCGATCTGTGGACCTCCTCGTGGCGCTGGTGGCCTACAGTCGTCATCGCGTTTGGCGCCCTGCTGGCGTTGTTGCCGATCTTCATTCGCCGGCGCTGGCTGGGGCTGCTGTACATTATTGCCGCGCCCATCATCGCCAGCGGCAGCCTGCTGTTGATCTCGATGACGAGCGGACAGTGGGTCCTGTGGGCACGCTGGTGGCCGATCGAGGTGCTGAGTGTGGCGCTGGGATTCTTGCTCGCCGCTCTTTATGCGCGTGAAGCGTGGCTGCTGGTCCCCACGGTTTTCTGCGCCGTGAACGGCGGACTGTTCCTGTTCAATATGTGGTACGGGCAGTGGCATCTGTGGAAAGTGTTGTGGATCGCGCAGCCGCTGTCACTGGGCCTGGCCCTGTTGCTGGTGGGTGTGATCAAGCATTCCGGCGTGACGCTGGGCTTTGGCCTCGCGCTCGGCGGGATGTCGATCTTCTTCTCGGCGTTGATGACACCCATCTTCCGCGATACTGCGCAGCTCACCGGTTCGCTGGGGGCGCTGACCTTAGTGGTGATGGGCGGTGCGCTGTTGCTATGGAGCGTGCGGCGTGCGCCCAAGACCACGGCGATCGCAGGTAATGGTGGCAGCGACGCAGGCAACTCAACGATCATATTGCCACAATAAGGCGACATCACCGCGGAGGTCGCAGAGATCGCAAAGCTATGCCTAGATCTCTGCGACCTTTGCGTTCTTTGCGGTAGAATCACTTCGCTTCCACGCAATCCACTCTTGCGCAAAGTCCACTGCCGCTCGCTGTGAAAACAGGCGCGTCGTCGCCGAGCCCACCCGGCCGATCTTCACCGGATGCACCTTTTCAAAGTCCGCGCCCAACTCATCAAAACAATCGGCATCCACCTCAAAGGTGGTGAAGGTCTTCCACACCCGTTCGCCGTTCTCATAGATCGGCGCGCCCTGCAACTCGATCTTTCCGCCGGGCGCGCGATATTCGCCCAAATGGAAAGAAGTGTTGTTGCCGTGTGGAACGCCCAGCAGCAGCACGTAACCGTCGAGATCATAGACACGCGCCAACGGCGATTGATCGCCCAGGCCGAAATCGAGCGTGTGCTGGACCGTGATGAACTCCGCGTGTCGTCCCCACGCCGCAAACGAGTCCTGCGGATGCAGGCTGCGGATGGCGTCCGGCCAGGTGCGAAACGTCTCGGCGATGCGGCCCATGCCGCGCGTCGGCGTGAAGCGCGGATCGAACGCAGGCATCGTATCGCGAATGGATTGCCACCACGTTTCGGGGACAGGCGGATGCCGCCAGTACGAGGGGTCAGACAGATCGCCGGAGTGAGCGGGCATGACCAGCGTGCCGTCAGGTGTGATCACATCCAGCAAGGCCTGCACCACGGCTACCGAGCCACCGCTCACCCACCCGATCGAGCTCAGCGACGAATGAACGATGACGGTCATCCCGGCCGTGAGACCCAGGAGGCGCAGATCGGCAGCCAGGGTTTCGCGGCTGCGGGGTGATTCAATGCTCTGAATGGTCTCGGCTTCACTCATTATTCGTGATTCCTCATCGCCCTT
>JAUQXC010000572.1 GCA_030834825.1 Thermoflexales bacterium | reverse complement strand
AGCCCAGTGATTTACGATTCATACTCGATTCCTCACTCGCCGCAGATGGTACAACAGCAGCAAAGCGATTGCCGCTACGCCTAAACTACCGAACAGGATCACCATGGGTGCCGGCAATACAGCAGCGGTATCACGTTGATTCTCATGCCACAAGAAAGCCGTCACTTGTTCATATTCCTGTTTTTCCAATTTACCCGGCTGTTGCGGCGGATGGGTTCGCTGCAAATAAGCGATGAGCTCGGTGGAAGTCGTTTGCTGCAGCATAGCGGCTTCCGGCCCAATGACGGCCGGAATCGTTCTGGGGATCGGAAATCCTTCGTCGTCTCGGCCCCCGCCGTGACAACCCTTACCCCAGCAATTACGATGATCTTCCACCCACACCTTGCGCCACTCCTCAGTCAGGCCCTGGCCGACATCGCCATGACACGTCATGCAATGCAGATAATAGACTTGACGGCCCAGGTCGCGGGGGGTGGGATTCTCTGGCATGACCGGTGTCGCCAGGCGGTCAAGCGTAGGGGTGGGTGTAATGAGGGAATCCGATCGAGCCGGCGAGGCTGAAGCGAGGATTACGGTGATTGCAATGAACAACAATCCGGCGGCGCCGCCGCAGCGCAGTTCGTTTGAACGATCTGCCTTCTGTAGCCGATCCATAAATCGATCATCTTTCTTCCCCCGCTACAGGTGGTTTCACTATAAGTCAATCTGGCGTAATCGTCAACCAAGCGCGCAAGGTGACAAGTCATGCGGGTTGAACTAAGTCTGAGGGCAGCGCTGCTGGAATCACGCTGCCGTGCGGCGCCAGGCCTGAGATCGACTCCTTGTCCGCCCGCGTAGGAAATCCTTGGCGCGCTACCCCGTAAAAGGCAACCGGGCTGAGGCGCCCGTGGAAGTCGGCCACTTGCCCGAGAGCCAACTTCAAGCGACCTCGCGGTATAATACCCCTGCTCAACTTCAACGGAGAACGATGATCTCGATCGCAAAACAACCCAACTCGCCGGGTTGGCGAAACTGACAAGCGGTTCACGGTGCGATTGGTCATTGATCACCCAGCGAGAGATGAACTGCGTGCCGGTGATACCGAGGCTATGGTTCGTGTTCACCGCGCCACCGTTCATACCAGCAGTATTGTTCGCCAGCATGCCGCCGACAAAATCCACGCGCCCCGTCTGCACGTGCACGCCGCCACCATGTCCCGCCGCTGCATTCGATACAACTTGCGTGTTCGTCAACGCCACGTTCCCGCTCACATACAAGCCGCCACCGTGATTGCCCGTCGTGTTGAGTTCGATCCGGCTACCGATCACATCGACCCGCCCGTTGTTGTCGTTCTGAAAGACGCCGCCGCCGTAGTCCGCCGAGTTGTTGGCGAGGCGGCAATTGACGATTTGCAGGTCGTTCGCCGCAAAGATGCCGCCGCCCACACTGCCACTGGGATGTCCGCCCGTCACGGTGAGATTCTCCAGACGCAGGTTGTGCCCGCTGGTCACGGTGATCACACGTTGGCCCGTGACCGACCGAATGATGGTTGTGGCACTGCTCACGCCCCTCAGCGTGAGCGTCTTGTTCACGGTCAGGCTTTCGGTGTATGTGCCGGCCGCGATGCTGAAGGTGCCGCCATCGGGCGCGGCATCAATCAGGGATTGGATCGTGGCTGTGGGCGCGGCCTGCACCGCGCCAGGCATGCCGAGCAGCGCCAGCACACAACGCCCATCATCAAGAGCGCCCCGCCGCAGGCCAACGTTATCGTTTTAGCCAGAGACAATTGGGTGTGCATCGTATTCTCCTTGTTCAGATTGAGCGAATCAGGTTGAGCCTATGTTTCGAGAGTCGCCGCTGGTCCGACAGACTTGTCTGGGCCATGCTATTTGATCACCACAGGCAGATAGACTCGATAGTAAACACCTTGCACTTCGTATGCGCCGCTGTCACACAAGCGGATGAATGTGCCGGGCCGTAGTTGACCGCGTTGATCGCTGGTCATGCTGGTGCCGCAGCCATGCACGCCAATCGGGATACGATCGATCGCCGGACTGTCGGGCAAGAGCGCGTGTGTCCAGGTCGATCCGCCGTTATCTTGCAGCGAGCCAAGCAGCGGATCGGTGTTGGTGAGCTCGGCCGTCGCCGTGAACGGTGTGCCCGCGCCGCTGTTGGTGAGGTTGTAACCCAGTGAGGTGAATGTGCCACCGCTGAGGGCGATATTATTTGTCACGCCATTGCGAGCAATGATGCTGCTCTCAATGTTGAGCGTCCCGCTTTCCAGCCAGATGCCGCTGCGGTTGGCAACGACCGCTGTGTTGCTGGCGATCGTGCTATTGACGATTGTGGCGCTAGGCGATGCTCCCCATTGGTCAAGCGCACCGCCGCCATCAACTACCGGGCTGCCGGTGGGCGATTGGTTCTCGCTGAGTGTGCTATTGATCAGTACCAACTTGCCGTTGTTGTTAAAGATTCCCCCGCCATAGCTGGCGCTGTTTCCTGTCAGGAGGCTGCCGGTTACAGTGAGCGTGCCGGAATTCCAGTTCATGATTCCGCCGCCGCCGAAGGCGTTCGTGGCAGAGTTGTCGCGCACGGTGGTGTTAGACAGCGTCACCAGGGCGCCGTCGTTGTAGATACCGCCGCCCCCATTGTTGATCAGTCCACCACAAACGATCAAGTTCTCCAGCGAGACGATGGTGATGGCGGCGGGAACTTGCGGTTTCAGCGAGCGAGCCGGCTGAGCGATCGCCGGCTTGCTTGAAGCTACGGGTAATTCCCCATTCACTAACATGCCCGGGGCGTTCAGGATGACCACGACGCGACCGGCCTGCTGCGCGTCGAGGGCGGTAGGATAGGCGATCGGGTTGGATGTTGTCCAGTTGGTTGTCGTGTAGCCGCCGCGCAGGGTCAGCGACTTAGAGATGTAAACGGTCTGCGAGATTCCGCCCCGCAGCTGCACACCGGCACATGTGCCCGCTATTCTCACCGTGTCACCCTGCGGCGCGACATCTACGGCAGACTGGACCGCGGACGCATCGGTACTGGTGTACGTCGCCGAATTACTCACGAGCCGAGCATAGCACGGCCCAGATGATAGCGACTCATATGCGCCGATGTCATAGCCACTGCCTTGCGGGCGTGTCACGCCGTCCAGATCGGTTGTCACGCCGACATTCGTTCCCGCATCAGCGGCGGGCGAGCCGGGGCTGAGATGATAGTCGCTTGTGGCAGGGTTGACGAACCGGGGATTTGCGTTGAGGTTATGCGCGCCCCAGTTCAGCGTGCCGCCCGAGGTCTGAGTCGGCGTGGCGGTAAAGAACAGATCGTAATCGGCAGTGAGGATGCCGCCGGTCTGACTGATGCCAACGGTGTAGCTGGCGATGATCGTATTGGTGATGTTGGCCGTCCCGCTTGTCAGCAGAACCGCTGGTCCACTGCCAGGTGACGGATGCGCGATGGTCACGTGACGCAAGGTATACTGAGTACCTTCCAGTTGCATGACGGCAGCGCCCTGACCTGCCTGATTGCCGGCAAAAAGAGTATTAACTGCGTCAAGGCGATTCAACACCCGCAGGCCGCCGCCAGGAGCACCGCTTGTATTGCCGATGAAGCGTGTTCCAGACAAGGTCATATCCTGTGCACTCAACGCCCCGCCTTGATTCACGGCGCGATTGCTCAGGAAATCCGATCCCGTTGCCCGAATCGTAATCGCCCCGATGGCCCCGCCATACCCGGCGCTATTGTTTTTGAAGGTCGAGCGGGTCACAGTGATGGCAGTGTAATAACCATACACACCTCCGCCGCCCCAGGCGTAGTTTCTGTCGAACGTGCTGTCTTGAATTGTCGTAGGTTTGGACGTATACAGGCCGCCGCCGCTCGCATAACTGCACGAAGGACACCGGGCAGTGTTGCTTACAAACGTCGAGGCAAAGACTTGGCTGGAGCCATCCGCGTACACTCCTCCTCCGGAGGTGTTCGTCGTGTTACCGGAATTCACCGTGTTGGTCATAAACGTCGAGTTGCTGATCAGCGACGCGCCAGCGATGAACGCTCCGCCACCGCTGTTCTTGGCCGTGTTGCGCTCAAAGCGTGTGTTAGTCAGAGTGACGGTGTACCCGGCGTTCCACTGCACCAACGCACCGCCGCAGTCGTTGGAGGTGTTGTTGATGAACTGGGCGCCTGTGATACTGATGCTGTTATTCGTGTTCAACGCACCGCCATTCATGCCGGCGGAATTGTTCGCCAGTACGCCGCCGACGAAATCCGCACGGCCCGCCTGCACGTGCAAGCCGCCGCCATGCCCCGCCGCTGCGTTCGATAAGACTTGCGTGTTCGTCAACGCCACGTTCCCGCTCACGTACAAGCCGCCGCCATGATTCCCCGTCGTGTTGAGTTCGATCCGGCTGCCGATCACGTCAACGCGCCCGGTGTTGGCTTCCTGAAAGACACCGCCGCCGTAGTCCGCCGAGTTGTTGGCGAGGCGGCAATTGACGATTTGCAGGTCGTTCGCCGCAAAGATGCCGCCGCCCACATTGCTCGTCGGGTGTCCGCCCGTCACGGTTAGATTCACCAGGCGCAGGTTGTGCCCGCTGGTTACAGTGATGACGCGCTGACCTGTGATCGCCTGTATGACGGTCGTGGCACTGCTCACGCCCGTCAACGTGAGCGTCTTGTTCACCGTCAGGCTTTCGGTGTATGTACCGGACGGGATATTGACCGTGCCGCCGTCGGGTGCGAGATCGATCATGGATTGAATCGTGTCGGTGGGTGCAGCCTGCGCCGCTCCAGGCGCGTCGAGCAGCAACAGCGCAACGCCGACCATCAATAGTGCCGCGCCGCAGGCCAGTGCCATCGTTTTGAGCAGAGACAGCTGAGGATTCATCGGTTTCTCCTTGATCGTGTTGCGTCTATGTTTCGAGAGTCGCCACCGCTTAATGCTGGTGGCATTTCGCCGAACACCAGGCCTCTTTGTCTGGACGGCGCAGTTGCATCACACATGTGAATACCAGGCCTCTCCCCAGTCTTCACCTGCAATGGGAGGGGATGCGTGGAGCCTTCCCTTCCCATTGTAGGTTGACGCTTTTGTGGAAAGCGTGTGCAATTCCAGTCACGTTCGACTGGTGCGCCTGGCGTGTCGGGTTGCCCGCTGACTGCTTGGACGATGCTTGCAGCACCACTCGCACACCAGATGCGTCGCCTATCGCCGGATGAGCGGCAGGTAAACTCTCTTCACCTCCGGCGCTGTCAGGAATGGCCGATAGGTGACATTACCGCTCACGGCTTCGCCGGTTCCTCCGGGGTTGCCGGAAGTAGATGGCCCACTGGGAGAATCCCACCAGCTATAGGCGGCATTCACTACTGTGTTTGAGTCCTGGTTGTCAATAGCCTGACCGGCGTTGCTCGTAAACTGACTCCAGCTCACTGCGACAATCTGCGCATTGGGAGCTTGTACTTTCCGGAGGGCCTGCGTGCTGGGATATACCACAATCGCCTCGGCGGCGCTGTGACGCAGGATGCAGTTCTCGAAGGTCACATCGGCCTGGTCGATTTCTACCATGGGCCAACCGCCATAACCGCCATATTCGACGGTGGTGTAGGCAAGCCGGCCCACAGCGTGTTGTTCCGGCGTGCCCACAAAGCTCAAGCTTTCCCACAGCCCGGGTGTAGGTGTTTCACCTGTGAAGAGAATAGGAGCTGCGGGGGTGCCGATGGACGTCAGGGTACCTTTCACCGTAAGGTCGCGCCCCTCTGCGAAGAGCACGGTTACCCCCGGCTTGATGGTCAGTGTCCCGGTGGGGGCGATGGTCACATAGCCGTATAGATTATAGGTGTCGATGCCCGACTTGAACCAGATGTGATCCCCCAGCAGGGTTCCTGACTCGATGCCGATCGTATTGCTCAGGTTACCGGTCGCGGTCAGGTTATCGAGGGTAAACTGGGCGCCGGCGTCGCGCACATCCATGGCGTACACCTGATTGTTGGTGAGCAGGGTATTGGTCATGACCAGGGTCGCGCCATGTTCCAGACATACGCCGCTCTGCTGGCCGCCGTCGAGCTGGCTGTTCGCGACAGTCACGTCTCCGTAGGATAGGTACAAATTGCAGCCGCCGAAGAAACCGCCTTTGGTGATCGTGACGTGATTGAGCAGGCTCCCGGTACTGAGATGGGTGCTATCGTCCCCCATGATGGCGATCCCCGACCAACCCAGGGCCGGATCGACGGGGTCGAAGTGAATCGGCTGGCTGGCCGTGCCGTTCGCCACCAGACTGCCCTGCACATCCAGTACGTTATTACCGTCGTAAGCCAACACCTGCACACCCGGTTCGATGGTCAACACGCCATCGAAGCCCACGATCGTTCCCCACAACAAATAAGGCAGGCCCATGTTCTCCCAGACGTGCGCGCCATGCAAGGTAGCGTTGTCGATATTCACCACGTCGCCGTCGACGGAAAGCGATGTGCCGTTGCCGGTGGCAGTAAGGTTGGACAGGACGGGATTGACCGTGCCGTCTTCGAAGTTGACAGCATACCCGGCGTTGCCGGTGAAGCTGGTATCGTAGATATTGGCAACCCCCTGGCTGCCGACGTTATCGCCCAGGATGCCATCGCCAGGGCTGTGATCGAACTGGCAGTGGTGGACATCCACCACCGCGTAATTCAGCCGCAGGTTGCCAGCTACCCCACTGCCCCCGTAGCCTCCGCCTTCAAAGATTGCGTAGCTCAATCTGGAGCCGGTGTTGATAGCACCCGACTCACCAGTGATGTTAATCCCCGACCAGCCCGTTGGGCCTGGATTGAAATGGATCGGCTGGGCAGATGTGCCAGTGGCGATCAAGGTGCCTTGCACATCGAAGTTGTAACGCTGGCTCCCTGTGCCGCCATAGTTTTCTACCGTCACCCCGGCTTCGATGGTCAGAGTGACCCCGGCGGGCACAATCAGGTAGCTGTCGACCTGGTAGGTGCCACCCTGCGTCCAGGTAGTATTGCTCGTGAGAGTGCCACCCACGATCGTTGCCTGGGGGGCAGCGCTAACCGATCGGACCACCAGCCCGATTACCAAGGCCACCCCAACCAACAAGCTGCGGAGAAAAGTTGACGAGTTCAAGGTGCAAATAGCCGGTTTCATTTTTCCCTCCTGATTGAATGAATTCCTACTGGGCCTTTATCTGCGGATAGCTGGCAGATAGACCCAATGGTTGAAGATGATGGGCGTCTCAGAGATCAGGATGTTTTTACTGCCGTGCGCGGTGCCTGCTTTATTGCTGGCCGATACCGAGATCGTCTTGAGACCGGTAGCACCTGAAGGCCAAGTGAAGGTCGCAGTATCGCTCCCACCGCGTCCCGTGTGCGTCTGTGCTGGCAGTCCTGTGGCTTGCCAGACATAGGTGATGGGCGTCGTTGCCGTGATCGGGGCGATGGTGGCCGTGAAGGTGTAACTGATGTTGATGACGCCCAGAGCTGGGCCGCTGGGTATTACACTACCGGGTGCGGTCGGCAGCGAACTGCCGCCCGCCCTCGCAAAACGGATGCTGCTGGCATTAAACACAATTTGGGAGCCGCCATTGCATAGCTGCCCGTGCCGCACCCAGTACGAGACGCTAGGGTTATCCGCCGCGTCCAGGGCCAGCGAAGGATAACCGTTGACCATCCAGGTAGGAGCCGAGCAGCCGGGGGAGGGAGGGATGGGGTAGGCCGCTTCGAGATCGGCATCCGTTTCGATGAACTGCTGCTGCCAGGTGGGGCTGTTCGTCTCGCAGTTGGCGGTGCAGGTGATGTAGCTCAGGTCAAGTTCGTCGGTTGCAAAGGCTATCGCCGGCCTTCCCTGGCTGTTCAGCGCCAAGTCTACCGACCAAAAGTCAGAGTTGCCGGGATAGTTCAGGGTATAGCTGTGCCAGTTGGTGGTCATGAGAGGCGAGTCATTGCTCCAGGCGTAATACAACTCGCTGCTGTCAGCCCCATCATAGTAGGTGATGCGCGGGCGGCCCTGGGCATTCACCCGCAAAGCAAAGCCATCATACGCGCCCAGGTAAGGGATTGATATAGGCAGCGCCACACTGCCCCAATTGGTGGCCGTCGAGCAGTTGTTGTTACATTCGGCATACATCAGGCCATCGTTTTCAGTGTCGTAGCCTAAAACCCGCGGCCGGCCGTTCGGATCGAAGGCCAGTTGCATTGCATCTGGATCCAGGCCGGGTGTGACCACGGTGGTGGTGTACCAATTGGATGCGGTGGTGCAACCGGCATCACAGGTGAGGTAGTTAATGCCGTAATTCGGATATTCTGTCTGTGGGTAAACCAGGTGCGGCCGGTCCTGGTTGTCGAGTGCTGCGAAGCCTACATCAAACGGGTAACTGTAAGAGTTCACTTGAGCTACGGCCACCGAGGCCCAGTTGGCTGAGTTTTCTGCGCAATTGTCATTGCACTCGGCATAGTAGTAGTTGTGCTCATACCAGGTGGGCGAGGCATAAAACATCAGCCGCGGGCGGCCGCTGTCGTCGACGCCCAACGTCGGCATGACGAGCGATGTGTCGACCGCGAACAAAGGCACTTCGAGCCAGTTGTTTGGATCGCCGCAGTTTGCCGCACAGTGGGCATAGTAGATGTATTGTGTATCGAAGAAGGTCGTGTGAATGCCGCCCGACCCATCGACGACGGTATGGCTCTGCCACCAGGGGTCGCTCGTAAGAGGATCTTGGAAAAAGAAGCGGGCATACGCTGCATTGGCTGTATTGGCCTGCTCGATGCTTTCTGCCCAGGGCACTGGATCAGCCTGTGGAACGCGCACTGTGCCGGACGCCATTTGAACCGGCAGATACATTTGCGCAGCGGCGCCCTGGGCGACCAACAACATCAGCATAGTAACGAATGTGACGAGAGAGTATTTGCGATTCATGTTGTCCTTCCTTAAAAGGTGTCAGGGTATTTCGTAAAATCGGATGATTTCACCGCAGCCCCTTTTCTCGCGCAGGCGGGGCATCGGTCTCTTTAAATTGGTCCGCCAGGTAATCCAGCAATTCACGTGTGTTGCGCACACGCACAGTCGTGCCCGTGCGGACGTGTTGGACTTGGCCTTGCCAGGTTGCGCCATCCTGCGTTTCGCGCCACAGGCGGACGATGAAAACCTCACGAGCTGAGTCACCGATCTGTTGAGCCATCGCACTATCTTTCGCCCCCCAAACAAAAAACTGATGCCTCACTTGCGGCATCAGTCTATTACAAGTCTATCTATTAACTATCTCTGCCAAGGCACAGCCAAGAGAAACCTTGCGCTCATTTCTTGCGCTTGCTCTGGCACTCGCCTTTTGGGCGACCGCCCCGTGTGCGCGCGCTTTGCCCCGATCGGCGCAGTGCGGCCAGATCACGCCTGATCGTCACGTAGCTCACATCAAGTGCATTCGCCAGGTCGTCTACAGTGGGTGCAGCGCCTTGTTCCTCCGCTTCGCGCAACAGGCGCAGCAGCCGCTGGCGACGGCGCGCGGATTTGTCAGAGATGGTCTCGTCTTCCGCCGAGGCCGGCGTCCATGTGACCTCAATCTGTTCATCCGCGCGCAGTGGACGGCCAACCGATGCGCCAGCTCGTGCCATGCGCGTAGCTACCCGGTGTGGCTGCGCTGCCTGCCACGCGGTGAGAACCGCGCGATGTTCCGGCACGCATTCTGCGCTCATCGCCCGCTGTTCTGGCGATAATCCATTCAAGAGTTTCATCAACAGTTGGTGTGCCTGGTCGAGCGCGACGTGCGCCTCATCTGTGCGCCCCAGCATGGCCAACACTTGATAGTGCGCAAACGGGACCCGATACGCTTTTTCCACACCTGGGCTTAGGCACACCATCGCTTCTGCTGTTGCGGCCAGCGCAGCTTCCGGTTGTCCCAACATGAGGAGCACCAGCCCGCGGCTCGCTTGCAGGCCGATTGCCAAATCCTTGAATCCCAGCTCCTGGCAAATGGCACTTGCCGTGTCCAATCGCTCTAGCGCGCTTTCAGGCTGGCGCTGGTCCAGCAGCACGTCGGCCAGACTTGTCATCGCCTGTGCAGCAATCCAGCGCTCGCCGGCTTCCAGCGCAGTGCTCACACTCTCTTCCAACAGTGAGCGCGCCGTCCCCTCATCATGTCGGCGTTGCGCCACTTCGCCGAGGGTGCCCAGGCACTGGGCTATGCCGATAGGGTCCCGCGCCTGGCGATAGTAGGTCAGCGCCGATTCGGCGTGGGTGGTAGCTGTCACGTCATCGCCAAGAATTCCGTGATAGATGGTGGACATGTTCGCACGGACGTTCGCTTCGCCGCGTGGGTTCCCCATGGCGCGGAAGGCCACGATCGCCTCATCGTAATAGCGCAGTGCTCCCAAGATTTGATTTTGGCAATAAAAAACATTGCCATAGTTGAACACGTTGCGCGCCTCACCATAGCGATAGCCGATGGTGCGGCAGATCTCGATGGTGCGGCGATAGTTTTCACCAGCGAGCGCAAGATCGCCTTGCTCCATTTGTATAATCGCCAGCAATCCTAACGCCTCGGCTTGTCCCACTGAATCGTTCAAGCGCTCGCAACACCTCAGTGCCGCTTGGAATTCGGCACGCGCAGTTGGATATTCTTTGACGCCGATCAACGCATCTCCAAGCACATAGTGTGCCTGCGCCTCGAGCCGCGGCTCGGACCCAGCCGAGCAAACGGCGACGGCTCGACGCAAGAAGGGCAGGGCCTGCGCTGTCTGGCCGTGCCAATTCAACACTGTGCCCAAGGCGATGAGCGCGGTTGCTTGGCCTGCTGCATCATCCAACTGTTCCGCAAGCGCGAGTGCCTCGCGCGCGGCAGACTGGGCATCGTCAAAGCGGCTCAGGTGCGCCAACAGTGCGGCGCGGCGTTGCTGCGCCAGCATCTGACGTGGCGCGTCGTCCCATGCGAGTTGTGCCATCGCAGCCAGATCGCTCGCCTGTGCGTCGCGGTCGCCGAGAACGTCGAGCGCCGCTTCGCGCGCGGCAAGCAGATCGAAACGCGCTGCGGGTGCGAGCGAGGCACCATCGGCGAGCGCCAGCGCCGCGCTAAGATGCTCGACCGCAGAAGCGTAGGCATGCTGCGCGCGCGCCTCTTCAGCAGCAAGTTGGCGGTAGTGAATCGCCTTGTCCCACACCTGCGCTTGCGTCCAGTGGTGTGCGAGTGCGACATGCCAATCAGAGTGCTGCACCCCTATGGCCTGCGCGGCGCGAAGGTGCAAGTGTATGCGCTCGTCCGCCGCCAGGCCGGCATAAACAATCTCGCGCACCTTGTCATGGCTGAAATAATAGTCCTGCGGTGATTCGATCAGCAGACCGCGCCGCACTAGCACATTGATGGCCGCCAGGAGCGCTGGCGTCTCTAGTTCGCACAGTGTATCAAGGAGCACGAAATCAAAATGGTTGCCGAGGACTGCCGCTGCGTTTAGCACGGCACGTGGCTCGCGCGCTAACTGCGCCACGCGGAGCGTGATCACGTGCTCGACGACAGGCGATAAGGGCAGTTCTTCATAGTCACGCGTGCTTTCGTCGAATGCTGTGCTCCATTCACCGCTTTCATCGCGCCGCAACAATCCCTCGTCATGGAGTGCGCGTAGTGTTTCCAAAACAAAGAGCGGATTGCCCGCTGTTTCCGCGTACAGCCGGTTTTCGAACAGTGGCGCAGGCTTGCCCCACCCCAGCGCGCGCCGGATCAACTCGCCGGTTGCTTCTGCATCCAGGCGCGTCAGCATCAATCGTGCGCGCACACCTCGGCTGCGATCCAATGCCTGCAACTTATCCCACACGCTCGCCCGCGCACGCGCTTCATCGCCACGATAACTGCCGAGGATGAGCACGCCCATCGGGTGGAGCTGGCGTGCGACCGACGCCAACATGTCCAAGGTATCGGGCGACGCCCAATGCAAATCCTCCAAAATCACGACGACGGGCGTGATTTGCGACCACGCGGCCAACAACCGCGCGATGGCTTCTGCCAGACGCACTTGTTCTTGCGCCGGATCGAGGGGAACAGGTGGGGGAAGAGCAGGCAGGCGCGCGGCGAGAGTCGGCAGCAAGGGACAGACCACTTGCAGCCATACCGTCTCGACGAGGCGTGCGATCTGCTCAGCGCGCAGTGGCGCTAACCCACCTGCTAACGCGTGCAGAAGCAGATCATGCACGGGGCTGGCTTGTTCTTCGGCGCGGGCCCACAGGACTTGGGCACCGCGCCATTCGGCGTCGCGGCTCACCTCCTGGAGCAAGCGTGTTTTGCCGATCCCGGCTTCGCCTTCGACCAGGACTACACTGCCCACGCCGGCAAAGATACCCTTTAAATGCGACAGCAGATCGGCGCGTTCATCGCTTCGTCCTACGAGCGGAATTGCTTCTGCACGATCCAAGAGGAGGGAGGTGCCGGCGAAGAGAGCATCCGGTAAATGCACGACAGCGTCGGCCGTGCGGCTGGCAATGGCGTGCGCCAGGGCCAACGTCTCTGGCTCCGGTTCCATGCCCAGTTCTGTGCACAACGTCCGGCGGTAAATCTCGAATTGCTCAAGAGCAGCTTCTGGCCGACCGAGACAGAAATATAATTGCATCACTTGACGCTGGGCCGAGCCGCGCCAGGGGTCGGCCTGGGTCAGTATCAGGGCGGCTTCCAGCGCGGATGGATAATGTCCGGCAGATTTTTCTAGTTGTGTCAGACATTCGAGTGCTTGCAGGTACAGTTCGCGCAAACGCTCACGTTCTACGAGCAGCCAATCATCGTACAGACCTTCTAACAGGTCGCCGCGATATAACTGGATGGCCTGATCCAAATCTGCACAGGCTGTCGCCGCTGTTGATGCAGGCAAAGCCTCAGCAACCTCTTTGAGATGCAGTGCCGTCAGGCGTTCAAATTCGAGCGCGTCCACCCACAGCGGAGTCTGCGGCGAAAGGCCAACCGAATCGCGGTCGGACTCGATCAAGTCTGGCAGGTTGCGTCGCAGTTGCCAGATGGCGTGGCTGAGCGCGTGACGGGCGTGCGACTCTGGCACGTCGGGGTCGAGCAGTCCGGCCAGCACAGAACGGTGATGGCGCTGGGCGCGGTGAAGCACGAGGTAAGCGAGCAACGACTGAAGCCGAGGGGTATTAATCGTCGTCAGGGGTACATCGGCATAGCTGAGGCTAAACTCACCCAACAAGTGGATGCGTAAGATAGGGCCCATCTCCGCCTCGCATGATGAGTATCATTATATCCCGACGAATCCAACAGGCAAGTATCTCATCAGATCGCAAAAGATGGAAAGTCAGCCACCTGCCCGACCATCAACTTTCTGCATCCTCGCGGTATAATAGCCCTGTTCAATTTCAGCGGAGAACTATCATTTTGATCGACAAACAGCCGAATTCGCGCATGTGCTTCATTTGCGGCCTGCAGAATCCCGTCGGTCTGCACCTAGCCATCTACAACGATCACGACAACAACTGCATCTACTCCAACGTCACCCTCTCCGATCAGTATCAAAGTTATCCCGGCGTCGTGCACGGCGGCATCGTCGCCACCATGCTCGACGAAATCTCGGGTCGCGCCACCATCATGGATGGCAACGCTGAAAACCTGATGGTGACGCTGAAGTTGGAAGTGAAATACCGGCTGCCGACACCGACGAACACGCCGCTGAGAGTGGTGGGGCGCGTCATCTCGCAAACTGAATCGCGCGCCAAAGTCGCAGGCGAAATTCAATTGCCCGACGGCACGATCACGGCTTCGTGCGAGTGCTTGTTGGCCCGCCCGCCCGATACGCTGCGCGACCAGTGGGAGGCCGAACTGCCATACTGGAAAGTCTATCCCGATACATGATCGTCGTCAGCGACACGTCGCCGATTTTGAGCCTGGCATTGATCGGGCAGCTGGAACTGCTGCACGATTTGTATGGCACGATTGTGATTCCCGAAGCTGTGCGATCCGAGATCGCCACCGATCAAAGCGGCGCGTGGGAAGTGGGCCAGGCTGCCTGGATCATCACTCGCCCGATCGCACCCGATGCCGTCCTGAAGTTATTGTTGCGCGAAGTTGATCGGGGTGAGGCGGAAGCGATCACTTTAGCCCTGCAAACCAACGCCCAGGTGCTGTTGGTTGACGAACGCAAAGCGCGCCACCTCGCCGCCTATCTCGAACTTGACGTCGTCGGCCTGCTGGATGTACTCCAAGCAGCCAAACAACGACAATTGATCACGAGCGTCAAACCGCTGTTGGATGACCTCCTGGCCCGTGCCCGTTTTCGCTTGAGTCGTAAGTTATATCAACGCACCCTATTCACCGCTGGAGAATCAGACCATGCCCACCCTACGTGAACTCACCGAATATCATCAACCGACGACGCTTGACGAAGCCTTGAAGTTGCTGCGCCGCACCAGCGTCAAGACCGTGCCCCTGGCCGGTGGCACGAGTTTAGTGCCCGAAGCCGCTCATGATGTGCAAGCCGTGGTCGATCTGAATGCGCTGGGGTTGTCGTACCTTCAGACTTCCGAAGATTTTGCAGAGCACCTCGTGATCGGCGCGACGACCAAGTTGCAAGCGATCGTCGATGACGCTGCCGCGCGCACCTATGCCAACGGCGTGCTCGTTACAGCGATCCTGGACGCGGCATCACGCAACACACGCGAGGCGGCCTCGCTCGCCGGATCGATTGTTGCCGCACCAGGTAACTCGCCCCTGTTTACTGTGCTGCTGGCACTGGATGCACATCTGACCGTGCGCACGGCGCGCAGCACGCGTCAAGATGAAATCGCGCTGCCTTATTGGGCGCCTCAGCCCCGCGCATTAATTCTGCGCGTCACACTACCGGCCTGGCCGGACAACCTACACGCGGCCTATGAGAAAGTTGCCCGTACGCCGGCCGATCAGCCGATCGTGTGTGTGGCCGCCCGTGCGAGAGTGGCGGATCAGCAGCTACACGACATCCGCCTGGCGCTGGGCGGGGTCGCCGAAAAACCGATCGTGATTACGCAGCCCGCCGGTGCCGTCGACGATCTGGCGCAGCTCGCCGTCTCAGCCATCACTCCGCCCGATGATTACTTCGCCACCGCCGACTATCGCCGCGCGATGGTGGGTGTGCTAACCAAACGAGTCTTGAACGCTATGACGCAATCCGGCTGAACAGACTCGTCTTTCATCATGAGTTCATCAGCTATCGCCGGGATGGACACGCTGCCTGTTCCGCCCCTCAACAAGCGAGCCCTGACCGCGACGTTGCTCGCCGGTCTGATTGCGCTAATCGTTTATCTGCCCGCCCTGCGCCCGCCGTTTTTTGCAGAAGATCCGCTGGATCTGGGGCAGGTACGCTACAGCACGCTTGACAACTTTCTGACGCCGAATGCCAGCGACGCTGGCAGCGGCCATCGGTCTGCTGGCGTTGATGTGGGCCACGCTGGTCATGGTCCGCTTCAGACATCCTCAACTGACCGCAGGCTGGTGCGTGGGCGCTGGCATCTTCATCAGCCTGGTTGTCATTCAATCCGCACTGAGTTTAGGCGCGTTACAAACTCTGCATCAGCATGGCGGGCAACTTATGCAGGATGTCGTGCAGGTTTCCACCGACGCCGGCACGGGCAGCTGATCACCGATCGGCATGGCATAGTGCTGCCGCCGACGTCATCATCTGGCACGTACCAGATCGTCAGCGGCGTGTGCGGCGTGGATCAGACGCGGATCCAGACTCGCTCACGCTGAGCACGGTGACAATTCCACAAAGGTGGGGAAGCATGATCCGACTAATCCCGATGACCGAGACAGAATATCAGGCTTATCTCGACATTTCCATTCGCGAATATGCCGAGGACAAAGTTAAAGCGGGCAATTGGCAGCCGGAAGAAGCGCTGGAACGATCGGCCCAGGAATTTCAGCGGCTGCTGCCCGAGGGTGTCGCAACACGCGATCAATACCTCTACAATATCGAGGAGGCCGCGCTGGGGATAAAAGTGGGCATGATCTGGCTGGCGCGCATCATGCAGGGTGCACATGCGATCATGTTCATCTATGACTTTCGGATTGACGAACCCTATCGGCGCAAGGGTTACGGCGAACAAGCCATGCGGGCGGCCGAAGATCAGGCCAAGACGTTGGGACTCGATACCATCGCGCTGCATGTGTTTGGATACAATCATGCGGCACGCGCGTTGTATGAAAAGCTGGGTTACGAGACGACCAACATCAACATGGCGAAGAAACTGGCAGCGTGAACGTCCGAGACAGTTCATTGTCTTCTTGACAGCTGAAAGCAATGGGGGCGATCGGACTGAGCACGATCATCATCTCGTGAAAGCGAGACGCTGAATATGAAGCGATACACTGTTTACTTGCAGGCACTGGATGCGGCTCTCACACCGGAAAGGGTTAAGGCCTGCGTCGAGCGTGACATCTTGCATGGTCGTGCAGCACTGTATCGGACGGGGAAGGCCAGCCAACCAGCGCCTGACAAGATTTTGCTTGAGATTGCCAGTGATTTGAAACCAGCCGACGTGCTTCGATACTTTCGAGAACGAGAAGGAAATCTCGGAGCACGCGTTGAACAGTTACGCTGGGGGTGGCCGATCACCAGCGCAGACAGACTGATGATTACGGGGATGGTCACTGACCCGTATGCGGCCGCTCAGGTACAGTCAACTGAGGATGCCGCATACACCTATAGCCGTTGGCATCTTGTCCGTTACCTCATTCGTTTGGCCATGGACATGACGACGTTGATCGTCATTCTGCTGATCATCTTCACGCCGTTTCGCGAATATCTCTTCGGCGAAGGGCGGATCGCCTGGCTCAATTGTGCCTGGCAATACTTCATTTGGATCTACGTCTTTTTGGGAGGCAGGCTTATTCCTGTGCCTTATGTGGCCTATGTCCGCTGCGCTCCAAATGGCCTGGAGATCAAGTATGGATTTTGGAGCAAGCCCAGATGTTTGGCCTGGAGTGAAATCAGCAGACTAGAATTGCAGCTACTGTACTCTTCTCTAGGGCAAGCCGTTGTGCATGCCCAGAGCACCGCACTGAAGTTCACGGGCGCCATAGAACATATCGATCAGGAAGCGACCCTGGTCAAAACCATGATTGACCGAGCCGCTCTGGTGTTCGCTGAAGACGGCGGCATTAAGTTGATTTACAGGCGATCGGATAGCTCGGCCGCATGAAACGCGCGAGCCTGATCGTCTTCACCGGTTTGCCCGGCGCGGGCAAGAGCAGCATCGCGGAAGCGGTGGCGTACGAATTGGGCATTCCGGTCTTCGCCAAAGATTGGCTGGAAGCGACGTTGCTCCGTTGCAAGTTGCAGCCGGCACCAGATGGACCGCCGTTGGGATCAGCTGGGTATCAACTACTCACGACCTTGGCCGAACGCCAGCTCCAGTTGGGACAATCGGTCATTCTGGACAGCGTCGCCAGCACGCTCTCGATCCGGGCTACGTGGCGCGCCTTGGCACAGACTCATCAGGCCGAGTGGCGCGTGATCGAGTGTATCTGCTCCGACGAAGCCGCACATCGCAATCGTCTGGGCCGGCGGCAGCGCGGCATTCCCGGCTGGCACGAACTGGATTGGTCAGAGGTCGAGCGGGTCAAGGCCTATTACGCGCCGTGGGATGAAGAGCGCTTGATCCTCGATGCGGTGAATTCGCCGGAAGACAATATCGCAGCGGCGCTGCGGTATTTGCACTCGCACTCCAATTGACAGCAACCGATCGGATGGGATATGATCGAACCATCCCATAGTTAGCCCAATCTCACCCATGGAAATCCTTTATGAACATCCAACTCACCATCAAC
>JAUQXC010000051.1 GCA_030834825.1 Thermoflexales bacterium | reverse complement strand
GGTGAAAGGTCGGGATGATGAGCGGGTCATTTCATATAGGTCATGAACTCTCTCAAGGCGGTCTCGATGAATGCCGGTTCAACCTCGGCAACTTTCACCTTGCCGGTCACGACATGATCGATGATGGCCAGCGGCTCCTTGAGCGCCTGCGCCTTTTCCTGAGCGATCTCGGTCTGCGCTTTGACATCGCCCACGACATCCAGCTCAAGATTGCTGACGACATACTGCCGTACCTTCTCCACGGCCAATTTAGCGAAATCGGCTTCCTTGAGTGGATTGTTGACCAAGAGGAACTGTTCGTACGCTAGCTGTCCTTCGCGCGAAAGAACATCCGCGCCCAGGGCGGTGGCGGTGGAATAAACCATCTTACCCTTAGCGGCCTTCCAGGTCTCCGCCAGTTCACTGAGTCCTTTGAAAGTGGTCACCTTATCCAGCGCTCCGTTCATGTGCATTTGGGCCGTATTGATGGCGCTGTTGGTGCTGCCCTTGCCCGCCCACAAATTTCGCGGATTGCCGTTCATCACGAACAGTCCCACTTTCAACCATTCTTCGTCGCTCAATACATCTTGGCTGCCGCCGGTCTTCTCTCGGCCGGAAAGTACATGCTTATAGGCTTCGGCAAAGGCCTGTTCAACCGCCTTATCTGGTGGGTCGCCATACGTTTTCCAGATGGTGCTGATCACCACTTCGCGCTTTGCGCCATACGCCATTGAAACGAACTCGCGGATCGCGTGCCACGGCACGATATGGCGGCGATGCTGTCCCGCTTTAAGCGGAACGTTCACCTGTGTGAGGGCGGGGAAAGCCGGTCGGCCGCTAATGGGGGAGTCGGATGTGTCCAGCGAACCAAAGCCCGATCCGCCCGAGTCGCTCTCAATTCCGGCATCCCAACGCACGGCATCGATGGCCGCTTTGTAGCGATTGGGTTTATCGCTGCTGAGTCCGGCAAGCCCCTTCAGGATGCCCAGGAGCTTAAGAATATCGCCCTCGACTGCGTCATCCATCGTGGCAGGAACGCTCATTGCAAACTCGGGTTTGAGCACCACCTGGTTCAGCGCGGGTGTCCAATGCGGATCCCATTCCGGGTCGGCGCCATTCTTGACAATCAACCCGGTGAGATAAGCGCTGGGCGCGACGATCGCCCGCTGAATGACGTTGCGGGCCGGCGTCGCTCGAATTGATGAACTCAGTGACGCCGGTTGGTGGGTCGTTTGACGATCCAACAGGCGCGCGACCCGCTGGTTGCCGATCGTCCCTTGCAGGTGCAACACCCCTGCCGGAGAGATTGGCCGGGCGGCTGGCCCCATTTGTTGTGCTGCGTTGAGATCGCCGGATACTGAACGATCAATTGACTTCTGCTTATCCGCTTGAGGCTTCCGACGAGCCTCACTTTCTTTTTGCTTCCGCTGATTGGCCTGTTGATGGGTTGGCATGACTGTTCTCCCTAAATCTTCCAGCGGGTCACATCCTGTGGAAACTGCTGCCAGGCCAGCACCAGTCGCGGGCGAAAGATGTGCACCGCGTTGGTTTCATAGTGTTCCGCCGTCATGCCATAGCCATATTTCTCATTCAAAGCCGCTGCCAGCCGTACCGCCGTGTCGCGATCAGGTTTGCCCGGGTGCGCCTCGCCCTCCAGGATGACGACATCCAGGCCGTTCTCCAGATGCACACTCACGGCCGGATTCGTCGCCAGGTCGCGATTGCGCTTCGTTTTCGCGCTGCCCGTAAAAAACAACTGCCCATCCAACCACAGGCCATCGACCGGCGTGGCGTGTGGTTGACCGGCAGGGCTGACGGTGCAGATCCAGTAATACTTGGCCTGGCGCAGGCGCTCCTCCACATGCGACCAGGGCAGCAAGCCCTTATTCCCTTTGGGTATGCCGTACTCCGCAGGCATCCGGGGTCGACTGGCTATGGGTCCTGCTGCGTGTGTTACTTTTTCCTTCGACGTTGCTCGTTTGGTGGTTGGCATGATCTCCCTCCTGGCTGATGATTCACTCACGTGATGGGGTCGGCGCTAACCCGATCGACTTCGGCCCCCGCCGGATCGGACTGGCGCTGTACTGCGCTTAGTATGCGACAAAACAGGGGTGAAAGTCAATACGTAGAACATCCAGGCAGTTTTAGAAAACCGCCGCCGTCACCCTTCCGCCAGTCCTTCTGCGGCGCTTACGGTTCCTGATTGGGCTGCCAATATCCTCGCGAGCAAGCGAAGTTGCGCGAACGGTTCCAGAATGAGGCTTTTGTCGAATTCATAATTCAATATCGCCTGGCCTCCCTGGCCAAGATACTGTTCGAGCGTCAGCGGTTCCTGACAGAGCCGATGGATATCTTTCTCTTCGAGCAATAACAACCCCTTGATCTCGGCTGAAGGCGTGGGAGGCCCTTCGGCTTGGGCAAGATACATGAGTGACAACCATGTTCGACCCTCGCGGCGATAGGCAACGACCAGCAGGGGAATGGGGTCTCGATCGATCTCGGGTTGCCAGCGGATTTCCTTGAGTTCTGCCTCGAGGTGATCCCCATCAGCTAGATAAGTGGTTGGCGAGGTAAGCGGCTTTATTTGCAGGTTGGCTTCCTCGCATACCTCTCGTGCCGCGCATTGCCAGCCGGTTTCATGTTCCTCTCGATGGCCTCCCAGCCGCACGACAGGAATGTGTTCGTTAAAGAGTTGAGTTCCAATCGCGAACGGATATAGACCATCGAGGCATACATAGGCACCTGCGGTGTTGACTCTGGCGTTTTGAATATCCATGGTTTAACCGGGAGTGACGCAGGTGGTCTCTAGCCAGCTTCGTAACCGGCTCAGCGCGGTCTTGAGTCGGTCCACCATTTTCGCGTGCGGCAGGTCAAGTGGATTCTCGCCTAAAAACCCCACCGAGCACTCCAGGGTGATTGAGTGTAAGGCGGATAGTTCAAGAACTCGAAATAAACTTATGAAGTCAAGTTCGCCATCGCCGATGAACACATGCGCTTGGCCGGCGACAAAGTCGCTGAGATGAATGGTCTTGATTTTCCTTTGCAGAATGCCGGCGGCTTGCACCACGTCTACCCCAATCTGGGCATAATGGGTCGTATCGAGCGTTACCCCTAATGCACTCTGAGTAACAAACGCCAGCAATTCTTGGGGTGTCGTGAGAGGAACATAGTAGCCGTCGAAAAACGGCATATTTTCCAGCGTGACAGCTGTTTCACTGCTCCTGTAAAATTCCGCCGCTTCCACAATTTGATCGGCGATGGTTTGCCACCAGCATTGATCGTAAGGGCCTTCGATGTGAGGCGTGTGGAAGACGATGCAGCCCGGCGCATATCCAAGTTGATCCAAGTACTCTGCGAGGCGCGGGTTGATGAACCCCTGAATCGAGTGCGCGTTGTCTACCACTCCGCTTGCGTCGTGGAGACTTGAGACTTTCAGTCCAGACTGATCGATCAGATCGACAACTTCACGCGCTGCCATACCTTTCAAGTGTTGAGCCACAGCCCAGGGACCTCTCTCCCAAAATAGGTCCAGTTCGATCTGTTCAAAGCCTGCCTCGGCAATGATCTCCAGGGTTTGCCGGAAGGGCAGAAAATAGAAATTCGCCGTCGCGATTGAAGTGTGCATATTACCAGCTCTTTACTCGTTTGCTTCATTGGGCTGGCCTTGAAGGCCTCTGCCCGCACCTACTATGATCGCGAAAACGCCGATGAGCAAGATGAGGACGATGCCATAGGCCGATCGAATCCCAACCAGATCGGCCAGCCGACCCAGCACCAGCGGCAACGCCAGGATAGCAGTCCCCGACGCGAGTGTGGCGCGCGCGCTGGCTTGAACGGTGTTGTGCTGCGCTGTACCGATGGCGATTGAAAGGATCAACGGGTAGAGGCTGGCGACGCCCAGGCCTGTGACAAATAGACCCAGCAAGACCAGCGTGGTATTCCTCATCAACCAGAACATTAGAAAGCCGCTGGTGGCCAATACAATGGCGACGATGACCACGCGGTGTGTCGAAAAGCGATGAACGAGGCGGCTGCCGGCCAGTCGCCCAACGATCATGGCTGCCAGGAAAAGACTGACAGATTGCGCAGCGTCTACTTTGGGCAATTCCAGGCCGTTCTCTAAATAGTCGGCGCTCCAGAAGATCATGCAAAATTCCACGGACACGGCCAGGACGAGCGCAGCCCAATAGACCCAATACTTAATCGGCAGAGGCTGCTTAAGCGGAGTGGAAGAATCTTCATTGGTGGTTGACGGCAATTGGATCGCTCGACCAAATCCCAGGCGCAACACGATGGGCGTGAAGGCGACTACCCCCAAGGCCAGCCGCCAGCCGCCCGGTAAAGGGGCAAACCAGCCCACCATCAACGGCGCGGCTGTGCTGACCAGCGAAGCGATCACGTTCGCTTCCGAGAGGGCCACGGCGCGCTGTTCCTGGTGCTGTTCAGATAAGAGCGAAGGGATGATCACCAGGATCAAGGAGCCGATCAGTCCCATGCCAAACGCGGCCCCAATGGTGATCACGGGTGATTGCCCCGCCAGCAGGACGAAGGCACCCAAACTGATCCCCGCGGCCCCAATCCAGAGAGCGACCCAGCGGCCCAGACGTTCTATCAACAGGTGGCCGCTCAAGCCGATGAGCAGGATGCCGACCGCAAACGCCGTGAAGTGCAGGCTGCTGACCGTGTAAGACAGATGGAGCTCTTCTTTCAGGAAGGGTGTAATGGGGCCGAGAACATTGAGGAAGTAACCGTAGAAAGCCAATAAAAGATAAGCCAGCCAGGTGAGACGATTCCGCTGAAAGGTGTGAGTCACTATCCAAGCTCCTGTTGCAGCGCAAGGTGTGCCACATGTCTCAAGTGTTTTTACGAAAGTCCTGCGGAAGCGCAGCTGCTTGACCGTCATGCCCGCACGTTGTCAGCAGAACTGTAATGGGCCAGGCAGGCGGTTGCTTGATCTACCATTTAGAAGCAGGCTCTATTCCAACACATCCTGCCATTCCGGGCTGTCGTTCATCAGGTCCTCGATCCAGTCTCGTACGCTGACACCGTCCACGCTGTAGAAATAGTCGGGGACGCAGTGCGCGGTGCCCTTGATGAAGTAGCGTTTGAAGGTGTCAGAAAACTCGGCGTGGATTTTGTCCGTGGTCTCGACGAGCAAACGGCGAAAGGCCGTCGGCGTCATCCCCAAATAGGCTTGCCCGATGACGCTATCTTGATATGAGGAAAACATGCCGACTTTCAATTGGGGATCGCGTGCCAGCAACCACGGATACAGCTGGATCAACTGTTCGCGGCATTGCGGACAATCGGCGGGGAGATAGGGATCCAGGTTCCACGTGTCCAGGATCAATTGAAAGTCATCCTGGCGGGCGGGGTTATACAATCCGGGGCCGCCTTCGTTCACCACATACAACTGCGCTTCTGGAAATTGCAGGCGGGTGATTGGTGCCGCCATGAGTGTGCCATAACCGCCGGCGCTGCACCCGGCGATGAGAATCTTCTCCGATTGCGGGAACAGGTCCTTCATTAGAGCAACCGCCGCCGATGTCGTCCTGAGTCCCTGGTGGTGGTGATCCACTTGGCCGTCACCGTCGTAGTCGGCGTCGTGGTCGCCCATGTGAATGCTGCCATCGCAATAGGGCACATAGACAAAGTTCCAGTCGCGAAGTGGGTTCCGTACATCCTGTGAAGCCAGACCATAGTCGGCCATGTCGGGCCGTAGGCTCAGAGACTTGGTGCAGTTCTCTTGCCCCGGCCAGCAAGCCCCGCCGCCTTCCAGCCAAAAGACGGTCTTATTGGACTCTTTGCCGGGTCGGGCAAGGAGCGCGTAGTCGTCGCCCAGGATGCACTGGCAATCGGCTTTGTCGTAGTGATAGATCGTCCACCCTGATGGCGCGATCGTTTCCTGGCGGATTGGCTGGATACCAATGTATTTATCGAGCTGCATCTGGCGCAAAGCTGGAGTGAGATCGGCAGGGATCAACCCCGCCGCTGGGGCGGGAGGCAACGACGTTGGAATAGGGGCCACCCGTGAGGGTACGGCTACATCGGCCTGACAAGCTGCGAGCAACATCCACAGCGACATCCATGGGAGAGCAACAACGAAGCGGCGCATAGCAAAATTCCTCTTCCCCTGAAAACATGTCAAATGTCACCCAAGCAAGCTACCCTTTGTTTATTGGCAAGCGCGCCAATTAGGATAGAATTAGTGACCATTGAAGTTGGTTGGATGTATATCAAACACTTGGGTTCGCTCACTGTCCGCACTTTTCCTTCGTCATCTGCCTCCCATGTTGTACAGCCTTCCAACTTGACCGGCTGGCTACCTGGCCCCGGATGACGACTCTCCCCCTGGCTTGCTCCCTGCCTGCCAGCTGTAACAATGAGGTGAAAGTATGACACGCAATCTTGGCGCCGATCGCCTGCATCTGGCCCACACTTTATGCCGGACCCTACTGGAGGCGGGCACTCCCGTGCAGCTGCGCGGCATAAGACAAGAAGGTTACGAGACTCACTACGTCCTTTCGCCGGGCGGCGGTGTGAGCGCACAGCACATTCTGGCCCAGGGTCGCCTCATCAAGCGAACCATCAACCAGCGTCATACGCGCTTGCGGCGCGAAAATGAGGATGTGCTGGTCATCGTCACACATGATTTCGAACTCATGATGATTTTGAATTATCTGGTCCCCTTGTGCGTGCCCAGCCTGCTGGTACTCAACATCGCCGCCCTCGATCGCGGCCTCAAGCTGTTGTTCAACAGTTCGCCTGATGCACTAGGCGCCTTGATCTTTGTCCTGGCCGTTGTCCTGCTGGATGCCTGTCTTGTCAGTCAGGTGCCGCACGTCATGCGTCGTTCACGCGCCGTGCCCGATCGAAACGACCGCGGGCGCTAACTCCAGACCTCCGCAGTGACTGTCTTAAACTTCGCTCTTCGAACCGCGTCCTTCCGATCGAGTCAAACCGCGAGGACGCGGTTTGAGAGCGTTTTAAGACACACCCCTCAGTCACCCGGGGCTAGTGCGGCCCGCGCTGGTGTTGGTTGAGAACCACGTCGATCAGCGCGGCACCCCGGCCGGTAAACGTCGATACTCCACCGTGCGCTGCACGTAGTGTTCGGCTGCCGCGCGAATCGACTGTACTTCCTCCTCCGTCAACTGCCGCACCACACGACCCGGCACGCCCAGCACCATTGAGCGCGGCGGAATGACGCTGTGCCCGGTGACCAGCGAACCGGCGCCGATGATGCAATCGCGACTGATGCGCGCGCCGCTGAGCACGATCGCGCCGATGCCGATCAGCACATCATCCTCGACGAACGCGCCATGTACCACCGCACCATGTCCGATCGTAACGCCGGAGCCGATCTGACAGGGCACTCCGGCGTCAACATGCAGCACTGCGCCATCCTGCACGTTGGTGCGGGGACCGATGCTGATGGTCTCCGTATCCCCGCGCAGGACGGCGTTGTACCAGACACTGCTCAGCGCGCCCAGGCGCACATCGCCCAGCACGACGGCTCCCGGCGCGATAAAAACACTTTCGTCGATTAACTCCGGATGATATTGGTGGTCCATATTCTGCTCCTAAAGAAACCGGGGGTTTCCAGGCTGGCTTAACTTTGCCGAGCTGCGGCGGGACGCGAGGCTTGCCCATACCCGCTGCTGCACGGCGGTGGGCCGCTGGCGTAGCCGGAATGATCGATGATCAACGTCTCTGGCTAAAGCCTCACATTCGGTCTTGCGCACACTTCACGCTCTTACTTCAGCGGCTCCAGCGCATCGATCGCTGGCAGGAAGACGGCTTCGTACAACACTTCGTGATCGTTCTTGGGAGCTTGCAGCAGAATGAAGTACGTCATGTTGTCCTGTGTGCCCACGGCCAGATTGACGTTGGCGATCGAGATCGACGTTGAGTAGATGTCCCAATTGATGCCGTGGGCCGATCGGGTGGCGGTCTTCTCGAACTCCACCTTGACCTCACTGCTTTCAAACTGCGACTGAAGCAGCTGGAGCAGCGACTCTGGTGGAATGGGAGCCGCTTGCTGCATGAGCGCGGTGTTGTCCGTCATCTTGCCGCTGGGACTGTACGCGCCCGCGCTGATCGCCTGCCACCCGTCCGGCACGACGCCGCTGAAGCCCATTTGCTTTTCGGTAACCGAAATCAGCTTGATGTCGGCGGCCTTCAGCGGCACGGCAAACTTGCCCTCTTTTAACGCGGCTAGGCAGGCGGTATCCGGTTGCTGCGTAGGCTGATCGAGGAACGCCACCAGGATGCTGCGCGGACATTCTTCAGAAATGGTGGGGCCATGCCCGGCACGCGGCACATTGAAATAGAAACTCTTGCTTAACGTCTTGGCCGCATCTTCCGCCCAGTTCGGCGGCGTTATCGGATCGAATTCGCCCGAGACAACCAGCGTGGGCACATCGCTGGTTACCGCTTGATTCTCTTTCACATCAGCGGGTGTCAGGCCCCAGGCTTGGCACAGCTCGATGATGCCTTTGCTACCCAGCTGCACATAGTCAGGATGCTGCTGCATTGCCCCTTCAATGTCGGCCTGCGTCACGAACGGCAATTCCTCTTTGCATTGCACGGCATGCTGCATGCCCACGCTGATTTTGTCGTACTGACCCAAAAATTCGCCTTCTAACCCGGCAGCCAGATCGGTGTTGCCGTCGCGCAAGTCGTAGATCAGGCGAGGCAGCAGAGGAATGATCGAAGAGGCATACAGGGACTGAAACATCAACCCCATCAGGCCGTCACCGTTTAACAGCACTTCATGCTTCTCGCCCGAGTTCAGGGTGGCGGTAAACGTTATCGGTTCCTTATCCAGTTTCGCTTTCAGATCAAAAAACGTCTGACGCAAAGCAGGATAATTCTCCGCACAGCTAGGTTCGGCTTCACAGGTCTTGAACACGGCTTCAAAAGCTCGCTGGCCGTTGACGAAAATTTGCGAATACAAATCGACCTGCGGGGTGTAGACCGAATCAATGATGACGCTGCGCAGCTTGGCGGGGGCGTCACGCATGGCGGTTAGGGCCAAGCGTGTACCGTAGGAAATACCATACAGGTTAATCTGGTCATAGCCCAGCGCCTGGCGCAAGGCCTCAATATCGGCCGCATTTTGGGCGCTGTTATATACCTCCAGATTCACGCCCTCTTTCACCAGACGTTTGTGACAAGCTAACAGGGCCTGGTTTGCTAGCGCTTCACTCTCGGCGACCGTCAGATCTTGAGGCAGCATGTCGAACACGGCTTGCTTGAACTCCGGGCAACTCAGCGCCGGTTCCGAATAACCGGTGCCGCGCTGATCGAACAGGATCACATCGCGCTTTTCCAATAACGGGCCAAAGAAGAAAGCGAATTGGTTGATATACGACTTTAACGCGCTGCCGCCAGGGCCGCCTTCCAGATAAATGACCGGGTCCGGCGCGGGCTGTGAGGCGTCACTCTTGAAACGCGCCACGGCCAGCCGGATGGTTTTCCCGTCAGGTTTGGCGTGATCTTCCGGGACGCTGACCCAGCTGCACTCGACATCCTGGCCCGGCGGCTCCTTGAACCAGCACTCGGTTTTCTCCAAGTTGGCCGCGCCGGCCGGAGCCGGAGGCGGCGTAGGTGACGGCTGCGCGTTGCAGGCTGACAACACCAGCGCCAGCAGCACGCTGCACAACACAAATTTACGAATGGTCATGACATCTTCTCCTCATCTAAGTAAGAATACGGGCAGGGCTGGTTGTGTGAAAAACACAGCCAGCAGAAACCGGGCTGCTTCACGCTGTGTGAAATGGAACAGTGCCCTGGGAAAGCCCGGGCTCTACGCATGGATGAAGATTGTACAGAATAGAACCCGCTTTGGCAAACCGGTCGCGTGCGGTGGACTACAACTCGGTTACAATTAGGCTAACGGGTTTATACTCCATGGTACGGGCCTTTAATCTATGGTAGAATCTGCAAGCAGATTCGTAGGAGGTAGTCTATGGGCCTCATTTTTGAAACACATGAGTCGTCCGATCGGACGCCGGCCGACCTTGAGCGGCTACGCCGCAGCCCATTTGAGCCTGGCCGTTGGACAATCTGGCAGACCGGGCAGACCTGGCGCCCCCCTACCGATGTATTTGAAACGGATGAGGCCGTGATTGTGCGCGTGGAAATCGCGGGAATGCGCGATGCCGATTTCCTGATCACTCTGCACGATCAACTGTTGACCGTCAGCGGGCAGCGGGCCGATCCCAGCGCCAAGGTCGCCTACCATCAATTGGAAGTGCGTTACGGCGAGTTCCGCACGGAAGTGTATTTACACTGGGCCGTGGAGCAGACGGACATCTCGGCAGCTTATCAAGACGGATTCTTAATCATTACCTTGCCCAAAGCCAAAGTGCGGCGTGTCCGCGTGGCGGATACGGGCCAATAACCCAAACAATTCATGGCTGATCTCGATTACACCACTCTAAGCAATCAACTCTTTCGCCCCGAAACTATCGAAGCGATGATGCTGCCGCCGTTGGAAGGAGAGAACAACAGCGCCGAACCGACACCGTCTGCACCGTTGCCCGACGAGCTGCCGATTCTGCCGCTGCGCGGTGTCGTCGTCTATCCGCTGACCGCCGTGCCCCTGACGGTCGGCCAACCCCGATCGATCCAGCTGATCGACGACGCGGTCTTGAACAAGAAGATCGTAGGCCTCGTCGCCAGCAAAGATCCATCGGTTGAAGAACCCGGACCGGATCAGTGCTACACCATCGGCACCGCGGCCACCGTGCAGCGCCTGCTGCGCCTGCCTGACGGCACCATCCGCCTGTTGGTGCTGGGCCTGGAACGCATCCGGATCACGGAGTACACCTCCACTTCGCCTTATCTCAAAGCGAAAGTTGAACCCGCACCGGAGCTGAGCGAGACCACGGTCGAGACCGAGGCGCTGCGGCGCAACATCGGCGCGATGTTCGGTCGGTTGGTGGAGTTGGTTCCCGGCCTGCCCGACGAGATCGCGGCAGTGGCGTTGAATATCGAGGATCCGCGCCAGCTGGCGTATGCCATCGCCACCTACATGCGCATCGATCTGCAGGACGCACAGGAAATTCTGGAATTGGACGACGCCACCAGCAAACTGCGCAAAGTCACGGCGCTGTTGAGCAAGGAACTGGAAGTCCTGGAACTGGGCCGCAAGATTCAGACCGAGGCCCATTCCGAAATGGAAAAGGTCCAGCGCGAATACTTCCTGCGTGAGCAGTTGAAGGCCATTCAAAAAGAGCTGGGCGAGCAGGACGAGCAGCAGATCGAAGTGGAGGAACTGCGCCAGAAGATTGAAACCGCCGGCATGCCGGAAGAGGCGCACAAAGAGGCCAACCGTGAACTCGATCGGCTGGCCAAGCTGCCGACCGCCGCCGCCGAGTATGGCGTCATTCGTACCTACCTCGATTGGCTGACCAGCTTGCCGTGGCAGAAGATCACGCCGGACAATCTGGACATTCCGCACGCGCGGGTGGTCCTGGATGAAGATCACTATGGCCTGAAAGACATCAAGGAACGCATCCTGGAGTATCTGGCCGTGCGGAAGTTGAAGAC
>JAUQXC010000571.1 GCA_030834825.1 Thermoflexales bacterium | reverse complement strand
ACCTGGCGTGTCTCGGTGCAGAATCCCGGCACGGAGGAACGCCATATCTTCGCCACTTTGGAAGAGTACTTTGCCTTTGTGGAAGAACAGACGCGCGCGACAAAAGTCACCTCTGACGCTACTCTCATGTAAGGCGCGGGGGCGATGTGGCTCGTCGGCCAACCCAGCGGCGAGGAACAGCCTAGTCGTTCACAGACTTTCTAAATCTTATCCTACTGGAGAAAAATCATGTTCCCCAAGTCATTGATAAAACGGATCACTTGGTTGTTGTTGACCTTCAGCCTGGTTTTAGCGCTGGCGCCTGCGCCGGCCGCGCACGGGGCAAGCAGCATTCTTGTCTCAGCCACTGGCACAACCTCCTGGCCTTGCGGTGGTACCTGGGCGTCGGCCTGTGCCTTACAAACGGCCTTAACCCATGCCACTGACGGCGATGAAATCTGGGTGGGGAAGGGTGTGTATAAGCCCACTACTTCCACGACTGACCGCACGGCCACCTTCCAACTCGTCGGCGGTGTGGCGGTCTATGGCGGCTTTGCGCTGACGGAGACGCTGCGCACCCAGCGCGATCCCGTGGTGAATATCGTCGTTCTCAGCGGCGACATTGACCACAACGACGTGGTCGATGCGCATGGCGTGGTGGCGACCGCCGCCAACATTCATGGCGCAAACAGTTATCACGTGGTCACGGGCGCGACCGGCGCAACCCTGGATGGCGTCACCATCACCGCCGGCAATGCGGACGGTTCTGTGGACACCAACGGCGGCGGGATGTATAACTACGTTGACCGCAGTCCGACGCTGATCAACGTCACCTTCAGTGGCAACGCGGCATCCTACAAGGGCGGCGGGATGTACAACGGCGGCAGCAGCCCGACGTTGAGCAACGTCACCTTCAGCGGCAATGCGGCACCCGGAGGGTACGGCGGCGGGATGTACAACGGCGACAGCAGCCCGACGCTGAGCAACGTCACCTTCAGCGGCAATGCGGCCACCTACGGCGGCGGGATGTACAACGTCAGGAGCAGCTCGACGCTGAGCAACGTCACCTTCAGCGGCAATGCGGCACCCGGAGGGTACGGCGGCGGGATGGCGAGCAATAACAACAGCCCGACGCTGACCAACATCACTTTCAGCGGCAACACCGCTGCTCAAGGTGGTGGGATGGACAACAGCTCTAACAGCAACCCGACGTTGACCAATGTCACCTTCAGCGGCAACGTGGCAACTGCCTACGACGGCGGCGGGATGTTCAACTACGACAGCGACCCAACGCTGAGCAACGTCACCTTCAGCGGCAATGCGGCGCCCAAGGGGTACGGCGGCGGGATGCGCAACTACCATTATAGCAGCCCGCAAGTGCGAAACACCCTCCTGTGGGGCGACAGCGGCGGCGAGATTTACAACACCTCCCACAGCATGCCAACGATCAGCGACAGCGTGGTGCAAGGCGGCTGTCCGTCCGACAGCACTTGCACCAATGTCATTTCGGCTGACCCGCTACTGGCATCGTTCGGCAATTATGGCGGCAGCATGCGGACCTTTGCACTGCTCCCCGGCTCGGCGGCCATCGCTGCCACCAGCGCGAATTGCCCAGCGACCGATCAGCGCGACGTCGCACGCGACTCAACCTGTGACATCGGCGCGTTCGAGTCGCAAGGCTTCACGCTTGGCACGCTCATCGGCACGCCGCAGAGCGCCATCCGCAACACCGCGTTCGCGCAGCCGCTGGGCTTGAGCGTGACCAGCGCGTTCAGTGAACCCATCGCGGGCGGTATCATCTCTTTCATCGCGCCAGCGTCCGGGGCCAGCCTCGCCGGGGTGACGCCCTTCACCAAGACCATCGGCGCGAGTGGTGCGGTCTCGGCCACAGTCACCGCGAATGGCCTCACAGGTTCCTACACCGTCATCGCCAGCGCGAGTGGTGCAACCTCTGTCAATTTTGCGCTGACGAATTTGGGACAGACTCTCTATGCCCGCTTCGACGGCGCAACCAGCGGCGCGTGTACTACCTGGGCGTCGGCCTGCACCTTGCAATACGCGCTGACCCATGCCACTGCCCGCGATGAAATCTGGGTGGGGAAGGGTGTGTATAAGCCGACCACGTCCACGACTGACCGCACGGCGACCTTCCAACTCGTCAACGGTGCGGCGGTCTATGGCGGTTTTGCCATGACAGAGACGCTCCGCACCCAACGCGATCCTGCGGCGAATGTGGTCGTTCTCAGCGGCGACATTGACAACAACGACGTGGTCGATGCGCGGGGCGTGGTCACGACCAGCATGAACCTGACTGGCACCAACAGTTATCACGTCGTCACAGGAGCGACCGATGCAATACTGGATGGCGTCACCATCACTGCCGGCAATACCCAGGGGCTATATCCAAGCGATATCGGCGGTGGGATGTACAACTACGGTACCAGCCCGACGCTGAGCAATGTCACCTTCAGCGGCAACGCGGCCACCTTCGGCGGCGGGATAGCCAACGTCAGCAGCAGTCCGACGCTGACCAGTGTCACGTTCAGCGGCAATTCGGCCACTACGAGCGGCGGCGGAATGTACAACGACTACAACAGCAGCCCGATGTTGAGCAATGTCACTTTCAGCGACAACGTGGCCACCAACAACAACGGCGGTGGAATGTTCAACCAAAATTCTAGCAGCCCAACGTTGAGCAGCGTCACCTTCAGCGGCAACGCGGCCACCTACGGTGGCGGGATGTTCAACTACAGCAGCAGCCCGGCACTGACTAATGTCACCTTCAGCGGCAACACCGCCGCCCAATACGGCGGCGGGATGTACAACCACTGGTACAGCGGCCCGACGCTAACCAACGTCACCTTCAGCGGCAACTCCGCCACTAGCGGCAGCGGCGGCGGAATGGTCAACTGGGACAACAGCAACCCGCAAGTGCGAAACACTCTCCTGTGGGGCGACAGCGGCGGTGAGATTTACAACGCCAACAGCACGTCGACTGTCAGTAACAGTGTAGTGCAAGGCGGTTGTCCATCCGACAGCACTTGCACCAATGTCATTTCAGCTGACCCGCGGCTGGCGCCGCTCGGCAATTACAGCGGCAGCACGCCGACCCGTGCCCTGCTGCCCGGCTCGGCAGCCATCGATGCAACCAGCGCGAATTGTCCCACTACCGATCAGCGCGGTGTCACGCGCGGTTCAACCTGCGACATCGGCGCGTTCGAGTCGCAGGGCTTCACACTCGGCACGCTCACCGGCACGCCGCAAAGCGCCAGCATCAACACCGCGTTCGCGCAGCCGCTCGGCTTGAGCGTGACCAGCGCGTTCAGTGAACCGGTCGCGGGCGGTGTCATCTCGTTCACCGCACACCCAGCCGTGAATGGCGCCAGCATTGCCGAGATGACACCCTTCACCAAAACTATCAGCGCGAGCGGGGCGGTCTCGGCCACAGTCACCGCGAACGGCCTCACAGGTTCCTACACCGTCACTGCCAGCGCGAGCGGCGCCACCTCCGTCAATTTTGTGCTGGCGAATAAATTGGCTACCACAACGACGCTTACCTCCGCGCCGAATCCATCGGTGTTTGGACAAGCCGTAACCTTCACGGCGACAGTCACTTCAAGTGGAGGCACACCGACGGGATCGATCACGTTCACGATTGATTCGACTAACCTCACTGTTCCGCTGGGCGCGAATGGTCAGGCCGTGTATGTCACGCAGACCTTATCGCTCGGCAACCATCCCACCTCAGCGGCCTACAGCGGTGACGCGAATTTCAACGTCAGCAGCGGCATCTTGAGCGGCGGGCAAGTGGTGACGGATGTGCCGATCACCAGTCTCACCGCCGTCAACTCCAGTCCGACGCGGTTGACGGATATCACGTTCTTCACGGCCACGATCAGCACGGGCAGCAACATCACATATCAATGGAATTTCGGTGATGGACAAACAGCGAGCGGTGCGCTCAGTAGTCACACGTACGCCGCGGCAGGGAACTACACCGCGATTGTTACCGCTACGAACGGCGCGGGCAGTGTGAGCACAGCCACGCCAGTCACGATCACCAATCAACGGCCAGTGGCGAATGCGGGGGCCGCTCAAAGTGTCCTCGTCGATGCAGTCGTCACACTCGCTGGCTCGGGCAGTGCTGATCCGGATGGACATTTGCCGTTGACGTATCGCTGGACGCAAAGCGGCGGACCGAGTGTGACCTTCACGCCCAATGTGAGTGTCACGTCCTTCACCGCGCCAAGCGCACCTACGGTGTTGACGTTCACCCTCCATGTGACCGATGCACAGGGCCTGCCTAATCTGACGGGGGACTCCGTCGTCATCACGGTGAGTGATGTGGCGATCGCCAATCTCACTGCAGCCAATGACAGCCCGATGAAGATCGGCCATCTCACGCACTTCACGGCCACCATCAGCGCGGGCAGCAATGTGATCTACACTTGGGACTTCGGCAATGGGCAGATGAGCAGCGGCGCATTCAGTAGTCATACGTATGCCGTGGCCGGCAACTACACCGCCACCATCACCGCGACGAACGAGGCGGGCTCGATCAACGCAACGATGCTCGTTACCATCGAACCAGTAAAACTCTATCTGCCACTCGCGTTGAAGCAGTAAAGCGACCAGACATCCTGGCGAAGGGTGCACTCAATGATCGTTACTTGTCATTAAAACCCTTCGCCGGGTTCGTGTGTACCTTGCATGAGTTGCAGTCATCATCCAGAGGAGAATATCCTGCATGCTTTTAGGATGTCTGTCGCTTCCCGACTGTTGTTGGGTAGTCTCTTGTTAGCCGAGATGCTGGTCCTGACCCTGCCAGTCCTGGCTGCCCAACTGGTGGTGAATACCGCTGTTGACGAAAACGACGGCAGTTGCAGCGACGGCGATTGTGCGTTGCGTGACGCCATTGCGGTGGCAGCCAGCGGCACACTCACACAGACCACGGTACGGATCGCTGATAAGTATTTGAAATCGGAGGGGAGCAAGTAAATTGCTTCCCTCCTTCTAAATATCATTTGGCGGATCTTGTGTCGTTTTGTTTGACACTCTGGTCCGCTTCATACCTCGCCAGGAAGCCCATTGTGCCAATGACGCCGCCCGATCTATAATGGCGCATCTTCCACAAGACGGGGATTCACTTGACGACGTTCAAAGCTACCGCACAGGCAAGCCCGAATATCGCACTGATCAAATATTGGGGGAATCGCGATCAGGAATTGCGCTTACCTGCCAATCCCTCGCTGTCGATGAACCTGGCCGGATTGACGACCACCACCACCGTGGAGTTCGATCCGGCGTTAAAGCAGGACGTGCTCATTTTGGGCGGATCTGAGATCAAAGGCAAAGGTCTCGAACGCGTCAGTCGATTTCTTGATCAGGTCCGTCGGCAGACTTCCGAAGTCTTAAAGACTTCGGAAGTCTCTCACCTCTTCGCCCGCGTTGAAAGCCGCAATAACTTTCCATCGGGCGCAGGATTGGCTTCGTCGGCGTCAGGCTTTGCCGCCTTGGCCGTGGCGGCTAGTGCGGCAGCAGGACTAGATTTGAACGAGGCCGAGCTCTCGCGTCTCGCCCGCCTGGGATCAGGTTCGGCCTGCCGCAGTGTGCCAGGTGGCTTTGTGGAATGGACGTTGGGGTCAGATGATCGATCGAGTTACGCATACTCGATCGCATCCGCCGACCACTGGGATCTGCGCGATATCGTCGCCTTGATCGACGTCGAACACAAGGCCGTGGGATCGACGGAAGGTCACGCCGTCGCCGCTACCAGCCCGCTGCAAGCCGCTCGTGTGGCCACGGCACCCGAGCGGTTAGCTCAAGCCCGATCGGCCTTACTGGCCCGCGATTTTGCGGCGCTGGCCGACGTGGTTGAACTCGATTCGCTGATGATGCACGCCGTGATGATCACCTCGGCGCCGGTCTTGATGTATTGGCAGCCCTCGACCATCGCCGTGATGCAGGCCGTCAGGCAGTGGCGCCTCAACGGGCTGGCCGCTTGCACCACCATCGACGCGGGACCCAACGTGCATGTGATCTGCACCGCCGCGGCCGCCGACGAAGTAGCCCTGCGGCTGCGCGTCATCCCCGGCGTGCGCCGGGTCCTCACCGCCGGCGTCGGCGGTCCCGCGCAGCTGATTCCCGATACCCACTTAAGGTCTATTGCCGGGGTCAAATCAGCGGGGTATAATCTTGATACGCACCATTGAAAGTCGAGGTTATCATTTAACGCAGTATGGAAAACCCTAATCTCTTTGAGATGATTCTAGCCTTTTTGCTCGTGCTAGGCCCGCTGATCTTGCTGCACGAGCTAGGCCACTTCCTGGTGGCCAAACGCAGCGGCATTCGCGCCCTGGAATTTGGCATGGGCTATCCGCCGCGCGCCAGACGCCTCTGGCGCGGCAAAGGCTTTGTCATCGTCGACGGCGTACGGTACGAAACGCCGCGCAATTTTGATCTGCCCTGGGATTGGCTGGTCTATCCCAACAAATCCGTCACCCTCACCTACGACGAGCTGGATAACCGCCGCCTCCTGCGCTCGATCGAGTTGGACCCGGAAGAAGAAGAACTGCTGCTGAAGGCAAGCGAGGAACAACCCCAACCCCTTCAGGCAAATCTGGCCGGGCAGACCGTCAATGCCATGCCAATCCCGGCGAAGAAACGTACGGCCCAGATGCAGCGCGGCGCGCACGAAGCTCGTGGCGTCGTCGACGAGATTGATCCGGGCACGGAATACACGTTGAACTGGCTGCCCATCGGCGGCTTCGTGCGGATGTATGGTGAAGAAGGCGCCAGCGGCCAGGGCAGCTTCAACAATGCCTCCAAACGCGGGCGCGCCGCCACGCTGCTGGCCGGTCCCGGGATGAACCTGGTGGTGGCGTTGATTGTCTTTACGGCCACTTATATGCTGGGCTATCCGGAATCGCCCGCGGTGATTAAAGAAGTCTCGGCCAATTCGCCCGCCGCCACAGCCGGCCTGCTCCCGCAGGATGCGATCGTGGCCATCGACGATGTCCGCATTCGCAACATCGCACAGGTAAAACCTTACATTGACGATCATGCCGGCCAGCCCGTGAAGATCACGGTGCAGCGCCAGGGTGAGGACGTCGCCGTGGTTTTGACGCCGCGCACCGTGGCACAAACGCCGGAAGGTCAGGGCAAGATTGGCATACTCTTTGATGTGGTGGCAGCCAGTGGGTATACGCTGGTGCAGCATCCCTTCGGCGAGTCAGTGCAGCTGGCGGTGGGCGACATCGTCGACACCGTCCGACAGATCGTCACGCTGCCTACCCGCCTGTTGGCCCAGCAAATCGCGCCCAGTGAAGCGCAAGTGGTCGGCCCCGTCGGCATCAGCCAGGTGGCCGCCACCGCCATGGGCCAGACAACCAGGACCGGCGAACCCTTCTGGTTGTTGAACCTCTTTGCGGCCATCAGCCTGGCGTTGGCCATCACCAATCTGCTGCCCCTGCCGGCGCTCGACGGCGGACGTTTGATCTTCATCATTCTGGAAGCCGTGCGCGGTAAACGCATCTCGCCCGAACGAGAGGCCATTGTCCACTTCGTCGGCATGATGCTCCTGCTGGCGCTGATGGTGCTCATTACCATACAAGACGTTGGCCGTTTGGCGAACTAGAGTAAAATAAGGGGCGAGGCAACTCGCCCCTTTTTCATTCTGAGGACAAGCATGAAAACACTCGAACGCACCTTGCAGAACCTGGTCAATCTCGAAGAACCGATTTCTGTAGCGGCCCTGTACGCTTTATCCAGTCTGGACAAAGATCAGCTGGAGCAAGTCAAATCTGTCTGGGCCGCCCTGCCCGCCGATCGCCGGGTCGCGACGATGGAGCACCTGGTGGAACTCGGCGACGAAAATTTTGAAGTGGACTTCAACGCCCTCTATCGCGTGGGCCTGCACGATCCCGATCCGGCCGTGCGCGCCTCGGCCGTGAGCGGCCTGTGGGAGGATGTCGATCCCGCGCTCATCGGCCCACTCCTCAAGCTGCTACAGGCCGATCAGAGCGACGCGGTGCGGGCCGCGACCGCCAGTGTCCTGGGACACTACGTCTATCAAGGCGAATTGGAAGAATTGGCTGCGGCCAAAGTACAACCCATTATCGCGGCACTGAAAAAGATCTATCGGGATGTGACCGAGCCGATCGAGGTGCGCCGCCGTGCGCTGGAATCGTTGGGCTTTCTGAGCGACGAGGACACCAGCCAGTTGATCACGCAGGCCTATCACCACGCCAACGATCAGCTGAAGTTGAGCGCGGTGTTTGCGATGGGTCGTTCGCTCGATACGGAGCGCTGGGGATCGATCGTGACA
>JAUQXC010000570.1 GCA_030834825.1 Thermoflexales bacterium | reverse complement strand
ACCTGGCGTGTCTCGGTGCAGAATCCCGGCACGGAGGAACGCCATATCTTCGCCACTTTGGAAGAGTACTTTGCCTTTGTGGAAGAACAGACGCGCGCGACAAAAGTCACCTCTGACGCTACTCTCATGTAAGGCGCGGGGTCGATGTGGCTCGTCGGCCAACCCAGCAGCGAGGAACAGCCTAGTCGTTCACAGACTTTCTAAATCTTATCCTACTGGAGAAAACCATGTCCCCCAAATCATTCATGAAGGATCTTGCTTTTTTGCTGATGGCTCTTAGCCTGATTTTAGCGCTGGCGCCTGCGCCGGCCGCGCACGGGGCGAGCAGCATTCTCGTCTCAGCCACCGGCACAACCTCCTGGCCCTGCGGTGGTACCTGGGCGTCGGCCTGTACCTTGCAAACGGCCTTTGCGCATGCCGCTAGTGGCGATGAAATCTGGGCGGGGAAGGGTGTGTATAAGCCCACGACTTCCACGACTGACCGCACGGCCACCTTCCAACTCGTCAGCGGTGTGGCGGTCTATGGCGGCTTTGCGCTGACGGAGACGCTGCGCACCCAGCGCAATCCCGCCGCGAATGTGGTCGTTCTCAGCGGCGACATTGACAACAACGACGTGGTCAATGCGCAGGGCGTGGTCGCGACCGCCGCCAACATTCGTGGCAACAATAGTTATCACGTGGTCACGGGCGCGACCGGCGCAACCCTGGATGGCGTCACCATCACCGCCGGCAATGCGGACGGTTCTGGGGGCACCGACGGCGGCGGGATGTTCAACTTCGCTGCCAGCAGCCTGACGCTGATCAACATCACCTTCAGCGGCAACGCGGCAGCCGACGACGGCGGCGGGATGTACAACGTCAGCAGCAGCCCGACGTTGAGCAACGTCACCTTCAGCGGCAACGCGGCATCCGATAGCGGCGGCGGGATGTACAACGGCGGCGGCAGCAACCCGACGCTGATCAACGTCACCTTCAGCGGCAATACGGCAAACTACCGCGGCGGCGGGATGGCCAATATCGAGAACACCCCGACGCTGACCAACGTCACCTTCAGCGGCTACGCGGCAGCCAGCGGCGGCGGGATGTACAACAACTGGTACAGCAGCCCGACGTTGATCAACTTCACCTTCAGCGGCAACGCGGCAACTGCCTACGACGGCGGCGGGATGTACAACTACGTAAGCAGCCCGACGTTGATCAACGTCACCTTCAGCAGCAACGCGGCCATCTACGGCGGCGGCGGGATGTATAACTTCCTTGACAGCAGTCCGACGCTGACCAACGTCACCTTCAGCGGCAACGCGGCAGCCAGCGGCGGCGGGATGTACAACAACTCTAACAGCAGCCCGCAAGTGCGAAACACCCTCCTGTGGGGCGACAGCGGCAGCGAGATTTACAACGCCTCCAACAGCATGCCAACGATCAGTGACAGCGTGGTGCAAGGCGGCTGTCCGTCCGGCAGCACTTGCACCAATGTCATTGCGGCTGACCCGCGGCTGGCATCGTTCGGCAATTATGGCGGCAGCACGCGGACCTTTGCACTGCTCCCCGGCTCGGCGGCCATCCATGCCACCAGCGCGAATTGTCCATTGACCGATCAGCGCGGCGTCGCACGCGACTCAACCTGTGACATCGGCGCGTTCGAGTCGCAAGGCTTCACACTCGGCTCGCTCACCGGCACGCCGCAGAGCACCATCCGCAACACCGCGTTCGCGCAGCCGCTCGGCTTGAGCGTGACCAGCGCGTTCAGTGAACCGATCGCGGGCGGCATCATCTCTTTCATCGCGCCAGTCTCTGGGGCCAGCCTTGCCCAGGTGGCGCCCTTCACCAAGACCATCGACGCGAACGGTGCGGTCTCGGCCACAGTCACCGCGAACGGTCTCACAGGTTCCTATACCGTCACCGCCAGCGCGGGCGGCGGAACCTCCGCCAATTTTGCGCTGACAAATTTGGGACAAACTCTCTACGCCCGCTCCGACGGCGCAACCAGCGGCGCGTGTGCTACCTGGGCCGACGCCTGCACCTTGCAGTACGCGCTGACCCAGGCCACTGCCCGCGATGAAATCTGGGTGGGGAAGGGTGTGTATAAGCCGACCACTTCCACGACTGACCGCACGGCCACCTTCCAACTCGTCAGCGGTGTGGCGGTCTATGGTGGCTTTGCGCTGACGGAGACGCTGCACACCCAACGCGATCCCACGGCGAATGTGGTCGTTCTCAGCGGTGATATTGACAACAACGACATGGTCGATGCGCAGGGCGTGGTCACGACCAGCGTGAACCTTACTGGCACCAACAGTTATCACGTTGTCTGGGGGGCGAACGGCGCAACGCTGGATGGCGTCACTATCACCGCCGGCAATACCCAAGGAGGATATCCAAACGTTTACGGCGGCGGGATGTACAACTCCAGTAGCAGTCCGACGTTGATCACCGTCACCTTCAGCGGCAACGCGGCCACCTTCGGCGGCGGGATGTGCAACGGCGGCGGCAGCAGCCCGACGCTGATCAGCGTCACCTTCAGCGGCAACGCGGCAACTTACTCCGGCGGCGGGATGTACAACGAGAGCAGCAGCCCGACGTTGAGCAATGTCACCTTCAGCGGCAACATGGCAACCGACATCAACGGCGGTGGGATGTACAACGTCAGTAGCAGCCCGACGTTGAGCAACGTCACCTTCAACAGCAATTCGGCACCCAACGGGTACGGCGGCGGGATGTTCAACTACCAGAGCAGCCCGACGCTGACCAATGTCACTTTCGGCGGCAACACTGCTGTCCAATGGGGTGGCGGGATGTACAACGGCGGCAGCAGCAGCCCGACGTTAACCAACGTCACCTTCAGCGGCAACGTAGCCCCCAACGGGCGCGGCGGCGGGATGGTCAACTGGGACTACAGCAACCCGCAAGTGCGAAATGCTCTCCTGTGGGGCGACAGCGGCGGCGAGATGGTAAACGTCAACGGCACGCCGACTGTCAGTAACAGTGTGGTGCAAGGCGGCTGTCCGTCCGACAGCACTTGCACCAATGTCATTTCGGCTGACCCGCTGCTGGCGCCGCTCGGCAATTACACTTGCCCTGGCGGGCAGTGCCAGGGCGGCGGCAGCACGCCGACCATGGCCCTGCTGCCCGGCTCGGCAGCCATCGCCGCCACCAGCACCAATTGTCCACTGACCGACCAGCGCGGCGTCGCACGCGACTCAACCTGTGACATCGGCGCGTTCGAGTCGCAAGGCTTCACACTCGGCACGCTCACCGGCACGCCGCAAAGCGCCAGCGTCAACACCGCGTTCGCGCAGCCGCTCGGCTTGAGCGTGACCAGCGCGTTCGGTGAACCGGTCGCGGGCGGCCTCATCTCCTTCACCGCGCACCCAGCCGTGAATGGCGCCAGCTTCGCTGAGGTAACGCCCTTCACTAAGACCATCGGTGCGAGCGGTGCGGTCTCGGCCACAGTCACCGCGAACGGCCTCACCGGTTCCTACACCGTCACCGCCAGCGCGAGCGGCGCAACCTCCGTCAATTTCGCGCTGACGAATAAATTGGCTACCACAACGACGCTCACCTCCGCGCCGAATCCATCTGTGTTAGGACAAACCGTAACCTTCACGGCGACAGTCACTTCAAGTGGCGGCACACCGACGGGATCGATCACGTTCACGATTGATTCGACTAACCTCACTGTTCCGTTGGGCGCGAATGGTCAGGCCGTGTATGTCACGCAGACCTTATCACTCGGCAACCATCCTGTCTCAGCGGCCTACAACGGTGACGCGAACTTCAACGTCAGCAGCGGCGTCTTGAGCGGTGGACAAACCGTCGATGACGTCGCCGTGACTGGATTAATATCCATTAATTCCAGTCCGACGCGCTTGACGGATGTCACTTACTTCACGGCGACGGTCGCTACAGGCAGCAACCTCACTTATCAATGGAACTTCGGCGATGGACAAACAGCGAGCGGCACGCTCAGTAGTCACACGTACGCCGCAACGGGGAACTACACCGCGCTTGTTACCGCGACGAATGGCGCGGGTAGTGTGAGCACAGCCACGCCAGTCACGATCACCAATCAACGGCCAGCGGCGAATGCGGGGGCCGATCAAAGTGTCCTCGTCAATGCGGTCGTCACACTCGCTGGCTCGGGCAGTACTGATCCGGATGGGCATTTGCCGTTGACGTATCGCTGGGCACAAAGCGGCGGACCGAGTGTGACCTTCACGCCCAACGTGAGTGCCACTTCCTTCACCGCGCCCAGCGCACCTGCGGTGTTGACATTCACCCTCAATGTGACCGATGCGCAGGGCCTGCCTAATCTGACTGGGGAGTCCATCGTCATCACGGTGGGTGATGTGGCGATCGCCAATCTCACTGCAGCCAATGACAGCCCGATGAAGATCGGCCATCTCACGCACTTCACGGCCACCCTCAGCGCGGGCAGCAATGTGATCTACACTTGGGACTTCGGCAATGGACAAATTGACAGCGGCGCATTCAGTAGTCATATGTATGCCGTGGCTGGCAACTACACTGCCACCGTCACGGCGACGAATAACCTGGGCAGCGTCAGCGCTTCAACGCTCGTCACCATCGAGCCGGTCAGACTTTATCTGCCGTTGGTGCTGAAGTAGCAAAGCAAACGACCGCCCATGCGAAGGTGAACTTAAGGATTGCATTCGCAGGCATTTTCTGACCAGTCATTACGCGCTACTGGCTCGCTTCGAGCGGATGACGCATGTCTTGAATCACGTCGAAAGCGAGACGCGGCGAGGCCAGTGAAACGCCTCAGGTTTGACGGCTAGCGCGGCACGGCCACGGCTGATGACGGCGAAGTACTTCACAGCGACGTTTGCGCAGCATCAACTCTACCTGCCTATGATTCTCAAGTAGGGCAGTCTAACGGATCGCTGATAAGTATTTTACGACGCCTCCCTCCGCGAGATGGAATGTAACGACGCAGCACTGCCTAGACGATGGTTCTGCGTCGTTTTGTTTTGCACTTGCGCTGGCCTCATGCCAAGCCCGCCAGCTCGTTGCATCAACTACACCACTCGATCTATAATGGCACACATTCCACAAGACGAGGTTCACTTGACGACGTTCAAAGCCACCGCGCAGGCCAGCCCGAATATCGCGCTCATCAAGTAATCACAATGTACCCCCCATCATCGTCACGGCTCGCCTAGTGATCGGACGGACGCAGTCCACTGAACTTCGTCAATCACTGCTATCAGTTGATTCAGACAAATCTCTATAATCCGCAGTGTGCGCCAGGTGTTGGCTTACTTTTGTTGCGCAAATCCACTCGTGCGCCAACGCTGTCATCCGTAAATTGGAGTTGAATCCGGGCACAATCAGTAGCTTTGGGCGTGCACCGCGTGCCATCCGTTTGACCTTCGGCGAGCAAGACTGACGATGCTGCCTGATCCAGCGTAGGTCAATCGTTGGTTAGTCGGTGCCAAACTGACACGCACTCGCGGCTGAGTTCGGTTATGCTTCATGAGCGCTGAAGGAGCCGGCGCGCATTCTTAAAAATGGACGGCAGGCGATGATTCAACAGAAACCGCATCACTTTCTCACCTTTCTTGTTGCATTGTCTTTGACCGCTTGCGGTCCTCTCATCACGAGTGTTAAATCAACCTCTCCCGCCTCCTCACCCCTTTCAGGCACACCTGCGTCTTCGACGAACACGTCCATCACGACAAACACTTTCGAGGCCGGTGTTTGGACGAACATCGGACCTGAAGGTGGGGGCATTCAGGCGTTGGTTATTGACCCGACGACGCCAACTACACTCTATGCCGGGACATCTGGCGGTGTGTTCAAAAGCGCCGATGGTGGCGAACAATGGAGCAACGTCAACACCGGGTTGACTAATACCTATATTGGCGTCCTGGCGATTGATCCGGTGACATCTACCATTCTTTATGCAGGAGCGGCGGGTGCTGTGTTCAAAAGCACGGATGGGGGCGAACATTGGAGCAACGTCGGCCTGAAATATATTAGTAGTAGCGCCATAGCAATTGACCCGGTGACACCCGCCGTCGTCTATGTAGGGACGACCGACGGTCGCGTGTTCAAAAGCACCGATGGTGGCGAACGTTGGAACATCAGCACGACTGACCCAACTAAAAACATCACAGCCCCCTTGACTACTCTGGTGATTGACCCGGCGACCCCCACGACTCTCTATGCCGGGACAGACGATGGCAGCGTGTTCAAGAGCACGAATGGCGGTGAGACCTGGGTCAACGTTGGCCCGACTGACAGATCTATTACTGCTCTCACGATCGACCCCACGACACCGACTACCCTCTATGCTGGGACATGGGCTGGCGGCGCGTTCAAAAGCACGAATGGCGGCAGGACCTGGGCGTCCATCAGCACTGGACTGATCGCGACCACCATTTTGACCGAGCCTAACGGTCTGACTCACACCATGAGCTACGCCCCGACCATTTATGCCCTGACGATCGATCCGGAGACGCCCACCACCCTGTATGTGGCCGCAGTCGCGGGGCAGACAGTCAAGGGTGTGTACAAAAGCACCGATGGCGGCGGGACGTGGAATGCCAGCAACACGGGCCTAGCCGATACCAACGTTCGCACCTTGGCCATCGACCCGAAGACATCGACTACACTCTATGTAGGAACGCTTGGCGGTGGCATGTTCAAAAGCACGAATGGCGGCGAGACCTGGAGCGCCGTCAACGACAGACTGATCAATACCAATATTGGCACTCTGGTGATTGACCCGGTGACGCCGACCACGCTTTATGCGGCGGGGTACCATGGCAGCGGCCTGTACCAAAGCACTGACGAGGGGGGCGTATACAAAAGCACTGATGGCGGTAGCAGCTGGAACACCATTAACACCGGCCTTGACGACACCCATATTAACTTTCTGGCGATTGACCCCGCTACCCCGGCCACTCTCTATGCGGCCACGATCCACAGTGGCGTGTACAAAAGCACGAATGGCGGCGAGACCTGGAGCAGCGCCAGCGCCGGTCTGGACGGGTATGCGATTACTCTAGCGATTGATCCCAAGACGCCAACCACCCTTTATGCGGGAACAACCGACAACGATGTATTCAAAAGCACCGATGGCGGTGAACACTGGATCTCCGCTCGCATCAGTTCAGGCAGTAACTTTGTTGGCGTCCTGGCGATTGACCCGGCAACACCCACCACCCTTTATGCAGCAGTAATCATGGGGTATACCCCCAGTGGCGTATTCAAAAGCACGAATAGCGGCACAACCTGGGATCCCATCAACACCGGTCTAACCGAGACCTATATTAGCGCCATAGCGATTGATCCCACGACAACTGCCATTCTCTATGTAGGGACAGATGATGGCGGCGTATTCAAGAGCACCGATAGTGGTGGACACTGGAATCTCAGCAATACTGGCCTATCCAATTCCCAGGTTACCACTCTGGCCATTGACCCGGTGACGCCCACTAACCTCTATGCTGGAATGAACGATGGCAGCGTGTACAAAACTACGAATGGCGGCGGGACGTGGAATGCCATCAACGACGGGCTGAAGGCTAATGTTACGGCTCTTGCAATTGACCCCATGACGCCAACCACCCTTTATATGGCGACACATGGCCGAGGCGTGTTTGTTATTCATCAAGAGAAATAGGATCCACCGAAGTCAGAATAGGAAAATAAGGACGTGTGCGGTAAGCCATATGTCAGGCTGAAATGCTTGTCGAGCAAGGGGTAAGCTTGCGCTGGATGGTAATTCGCCTAAACTTAGGCTCAGTCGAAGAACCTTTCTAAAAGCAGAGTGCTCGCCGGAAACTGACCGCCCTTCACGAACGTCTTAGCCAAAGCCTGTTTAGCGCAGGCTTTTCATTGCCCCCATTTGGACAACGGCCTATGTTTACCAGGTTGCACAGCATCCTCGTCGTAATGGTTCTGTTGACCGTGGTCGTCGCACAGCCGGCCGGCGTGACCGTAAAGGTTGAGCCGTGCTTTGGCGGCCATTTCAAATTTGGTGAATGGTTGCCTGTGCACGTCACGTTGACAAACGATGGTCCGCCCCTGCGCGCCGAAGTGCGCGCGGACACCACCGAGTCCGGCGGTCAGACGACATACAGCACGCCTGTCGAACTACCCACCGGCGCTCGTAAACGCCTCACCCTGTATGTTCAAGCCCCATCATTCGCGCAAGCGATCCGTGTCCGGCTGATGGAGGGCGATCGTGAGCTCGCCAGCCAATCGGTCAAGGTGACCGTTGAGCGCAACATCAACTATCTCATCGGTATCATTGCGCCGCGTCCTGAAGCTTTCGCTGTACTGGGCGGGCTGACACTTAACTCATCATCAGCCGGTCAGAGTCTTTCGATAAATGGAATGCCGCTGTTAGAACGTTCCGTCACGCGGATTCCCATGTCTTTATCCGAGGTACCCGATCGGGTTGAAGGGCTGCGCGCGATCGACGCCTTGATCATCACCGATGTGGATACAAGCGAACTGACACCCGCTCAAGGGCAGGCACTGCAAGCCTGGGTGGAACAAGGCGGGCGGCTGATCTTGGGCGGAGGGGCAAGCGCGATGCGGACGCTGAGTGGGTTGCCCAAAGCCCTGGCGCAGGACTGGCGCTCCACCGCCGGCTCAACCGAGATTTCAGCGCTGGATGCGCTGGGACAATTTGCCGAGAATGACGTGCGTGTTCTTGGCCCCTTCGTCGTGACCTGGCCAACGGCCGGCTACACGTTGATCGGGCAAGAGGGTTACACCCTTGTGGCCGAGAAGCAACTGGGCAACGGCCGCGTAAACTACTCCGCACTCGATTTGTCTGGCAGCCCATTTGATGCCTGGGCTGGCGCTTCACGCTTCTGGGAAAAACTGCTCACACCGGGATCGGCCTATTCCTCCAATCTGCCGCCAGATGTTTCGCCTCGAGTAACGCGCTCAAATTCGATCTATTATGCCTTGCAGAATCTCCCGGCGCTGGAGCTGCCTTCGATCCGTGGGCTGGCGGGCCTGCTGATGGTCTATGTCGTCTTGGTCGGGCCGATCAACTATCTGGTGCTGCGCCGAATGCGCAAACTGGCCTGGGGGTGGATCACGATCTTCGGATTGACGGCGATGTTTTCGGCGGTCGCTTTTGCACTCGGCTCAAGCATCCGCGGTGGTGATGTGATTCTCAACAAGATTTCAGTGTTGAGCTTCGCTGAACAGGGCAGCACCTCAGCCGTGCAATCGTATCTGGGCATTTTCTCACCCGAGCGCAGGGCCTACACGCTGAACCTTGCCAATGACACTCTCGTTATGCCGCTCACGGCCGAAAGCGGCCCGACGGGTCCCTGGGGTCCGGGTGGACCGTCCCCTTCTTCCGCAGTCGAAATCGTGCAAGGTGAGCCAACGCAGGTGCGCGGCGTGCAGGTCAATCAGGGTGCCATGCAAGGCTTTCAAATCGAAGCGCCATTACCGGAGGATTGGAGCATCGAGTCGGACCTCACGCTGGACGTCGATCGTGTGCGAGGTACACTCATCAATCGGACGAGCGAGCCGCTCGTTGATGCCGTGATCGTCTATAACAGCCGTTTCATCCCGCTGGCCGATTTGCAGCCGGGGCAAACTCAAACCCTCGATCAAGCCTGGCAGTACACAGCTAACTCAGCGTTCCCCTATTTTCTTTTTGAAAATGCCTTCAGAAACATGGGGCCAACCGGCCCATCACGTGAACTTCAAGCCCGGCAGCAAATAATGGAAAGCTGGTATCAGAACTTTAACGGTCCTCCCCAGTCGCCGGATCGCCTCACTTTGATCGGGTGGATGCGCGCCAGTCCGCTCGAAGTGCAAGTCGCCGGCGTGCCGTCGGCGGCACAACAGCTCAGCTTGGTGATCGCCGCGTTGAAGGTGCATTATCAATCTGGTCCGGTTCATTTGCCGTCAGGCGCTGTACCGGCGCGCCTGGTCAGTGGACAAGGCGATGTGGGGGTATGTGGCCAGAGCAACCAGCTCTACGTGAATAACGGCAATGCCATCTTGGAGTTTAAATTTCCCGAAGAACTGACGACGCTGCACGTCACGCAACTGACCTTGATCATTCAAGGGAATGCCGCGACCGTCAAGCTGGCTGACCGCAGCGGCCAATGGGTCAAACTTGATTCGCCACAAAACGGCAGGAATGAATTGACCCAACCGGAGCGCTTTGTTTCAAGTGATGGTGTCGTTCGCGTTCGGCTCAGCGGAAACGCCGGCACAGGTTGCGTGCTGTACGATTTGGATGTGGAGGGCGAAGTTAAGCCATAAAGTGCTACCCTCACTTCAGCCCTCTCCCTGGCAGGGAGAGGGAGTTGCGATTCCTTCTCCCTTCCAGGGAGAAGGTTAGGATGAGGGTGGAAGGCAAATCGAGAATCGACGGTGCTGGTAATTAAGCATAACCAAGAGCGCCACGGAGAAGCCATGCCAGAATCTCGTGCAATAGACTATGCGATCGATACGCGCGATCTCACACGACGTTACGGCCGCGTCCTGGCTGTCGATCAGCTCAATCTGCAAGTGCCACGGGGCGCACTGTTTGGCTTCATCGGCCCTAACGGCGCCGGCAAAACGACTACGCTGCGCATCCTGGCAGGCTTGCTCGAACCTTCAACCGGCGAAGTCTGGGTGAACGGTCAACGGCTCGATCGCGACTGGCACGCGACGCGGCAGATGATCGGCTACATGCCCGACTTCTTCGGCGTGTACAATGACATGTTGGTTTGGGAATACCTAGATTTTTTTGCGCGCTGCTATCGAATGCCGGCCGCGCGGCGCAAGACCATGGTGGGCGAGTTGCTCGATCTGGTGAACCTGACCGACAAGCGTGACGCGAACGTGCAGGCGCTGTCGCGGGGCATGCAGCAGCGCTTGTGTCTGGCTCACGCGCTCGTTCACGATCCCCAAGTTCTAGTGTTGGATGAGCCGGCCTCGGGACTCGATCCGCGCGCGCGCGTGGAGATGCGTGAACTGCTGAAAGAACTCACGGCGATGGGCAAGACCGTCGTCGTGAGTTCGCATATTCTCGCCGAACTGGCAGAGATGTGCACGCAGGTCGGCATTATTGAGAAAGGGAAACTGGCCGCATGCGGCTCCATGGCCGACATCCGCCGTCAGTTGCAGATTAACCGCACGCTACGGGTGCGCATGCTCGCCGCTGAACCTCAAGCACTGGAGTTTGCGCGTCGTGCGCTGGCCGCCAACGGCAGTGAACCATCTTCAACACCTGCCGCTGAGCCGGTCGTGATCACCGATTACAGTCGGCCCGGTACCACACTCGAAGTGGGACTGAGCGGCGACGATCAGAACGCCGTGATGCTGCTGGCCGCACTTGTGGCGGGGGGTGCACCGATCGCCGACTTTTACGAAACCAGCAACACTTTGGAAGAATTGTTCCTGCAACTAACGGAGCCGGAGAATGCGTAAACCCATCCGCTTATCGCTCAGTCCTATTTTAGTCAAAGAGCTGCGGGGGCGAATGCGCGGCCCGCGCGCTTATCTCTTGCTGACCGGAACGCTGGCATTGCTGGGAGTGGTGAGCTACGGCCTGTATCGAATCGTCTTAGCTTCGGCGCAGAATTCCTATGGAGGCAGTGGAACAGTCGGGGCGGTCATTGGCCAGAGCTTGTTCATCGGGCTGGTGTTTATTGCGCTAATGGTGATTTGTGCGATCGCGCCCTCGCTGACTGCCGGCGCGATCAGCAGCGAATACGAGCGCAAAACCTACGACATGCTGGTGGCGACGCCGCTGCGGCCCTCTTCGATCGTGTTGGGCAAACTGGCCGTATCGCTGAGTTACACAGGCCTGATCTTGTTGGCCATCGTGCCGCTGGTCAGCTTGTCCTATGTGTTCGGAGGAGTAGCGACGATCGATATGCTTCAAGCGTTCCTGCTGCTGCTGGGCTTCGCGTTGACGTTCAATACCATTGGTCTGTTCTTTTCCGCCTTGTTCCGTCGCACGACACCCGCGATCCTGGCCAGTTTCATCGTGCTGGCCTTTTTTGTGATCGGCAGTGTGTTTGTGTACATCATTATCGGCGTAATCCGACAACAACAACCGCCCGTCTGGCTGCTGGCGCTGAATCCCTTCAGTGCGTTGGCCTCGGCGTTGGTGAATCCGACGACGTCTAACATCTTCTCAATGGGCGGAGGTTTCGCCGGACCTTTGATGGGACTGCTCTATGTACTCAGTGGCAACAGCTTTGATCCCAACCTGTTCGTCGCGACGGGACCGCTGTGGCATTACACCATGGGCGTTTATACCTGGCTGACCGTTACCTTGTATCTCATGAGCACTCAATTGGTCAGGCCGGTGCGCCGGCGTTCGCGCGCGCGCATCGCAATTTTTGCGGCGCTCTATCTCGGCGCCACGTACGTGGCGATCTTATTCTTCTATGGCCCATTCACGCCGCAACGCATCCTAGCCTGGATACGCTGGCAGACATCGCCGCCCCT
>JAUQXC010000569.1 GCA_030834825.1 Thermoflexales bacterium | reverse complement strand
GAGCGATCGCCTTCTGCTTGCCACCGAAGTGAACGTTCAAGGCCGCTTCGATCTCAGCCATATCGATGTCGAGCAGACAGGAGAGGACACCCACATAGACCATGTTAGCGACGTAAGGGCGCAGTTTGGCCTCGGCTCCCGACTTGCGCGTCAGTTCGTTGACGGGCATGGGATAGAACGTCACGTCATCGCGCTGAATGGGGAGCGATTCATCGATCGGGTACAGGCAGATGCCGCCCGATTCCAGCTTTTGGATGTCCTCGGCGAAGGTGGCCTTATTCATCGCCACCACAATCTCGGCGCGTTCTCGGCGCGCGATGTAACCATCCTTACTGACGCGGATGGTAAACCAGGTGGGCAAGCCCTGAATGTTGGAGGGAAACAGGTTCTTGCCGCTGGCCGGGACACCCATGCGGTGAATGGCCTGAATCAGGGTGTTGTTGGCGGTCTGGCTGCCGGAGCCGTTGACCGTGGCGACCGTGATGGAGAAGTCATTAACGATCGGTGCACGATCAGCCGCGGGGCCAGACTGGGGTTGGGTCTGGGCTACTTCCATGGTGTGTGACCTCGCTTGATGAAATGGACTTCGCATGACGGCGAAGTCCGATTGAAGGGTATTGTACCATAGCAACAAAAAGGACGAGATACCTCGTCCTTCTCATGTGAAATCTTCTTCTATTTGCGTTGATAACGGTGAAAGCGCTGCACGATAGTCTCTACGATCAGACGCGCCTCGGCTTCGTCAATACCACCGCCGAAGCGAATGGTTTTTGCACCATAGTCAAAAGCAATTTGCCCACCCGATAGACCCAGCTGCTCAAGGCTTTGATAGTGTGCATACGGCGCAAAGTTCATGGGAGCTACCCGGAGGCAACGAATATGATCGCCAGCATACTCGCACGTGCGTCCCAGGCCCAATATCTGGCGGCGGGTGCTGATACCTTGCGCGTTGACCTCAATCACTTCCACACCGCCCAACATCCAGGACAAAACGAGAAGGCCATAGCCAGTGGCCAGAAACCAGCCGATCGACCACACGACAGAAAACCAGTCAATCCCCGCCATGCGAGGGAAAAAACCAAACACAAATTGCGATCCGATTCCTATCCACATGACCAGCCAAAAAGCCAGGAGAAGCAACAAATACCACCGCTTGATAGATGGGATATAGAAACGTAGCTCATCACCCGTATCTTCGAGGGTATGACGTGGTGCAAGAGGAACAACAGGCATAGTTACACTTCCGGTAGTTCTGACCTTCTGAATCTCACATACCATCAGAATTCGAGGCTTCAGCCGGAATCACTACATCGCAGACTAACCGGCTGAAGCCTCAAGTCCAATCAATTCAAATCCGTGTAATCTGTGTTATCCGTGTCCCACTCTTACTGCGGCACCTGTACAAACTCCAGTTCGTCGCCCACCTTCTTCACCTGGAAGATGTAGATGCGCTGTTCTTTGAGGTCGCCGCTGGTATCGTAGGCGATCTGGCCGATGGGGGTGGTAAGGTTGATCGCGCGGAGGGCGTCGCTCACCGGCTTCACCTCGATCGAGTTGGCCTGCTTCACGGCTTCGCCCAAGGCCTTCATGGCGCTGTAGCCGTTGATGCTGTACGTCTCGGGGTTGCGATATTCCACCGCTTGATAAGCGGCGATCCAGTTTTTGTCGACCGCACTCGCAGGCGCAGGCGCAAAGCCGCTCAGATACATGTCTTCGGCCGCCCCATCGCTCTCGTCGATCGTCGCGCTGAGGAAGGCGCCATCGCTGGCCATGAAGGGCACCGTGAGACCGGCCTTCACCACTGCGTTGCGCAGGTAAGGCGTCTCCACTTCGTAGCCCGCATAGAAGATCGCATCGGGATTGGCGGCTTTGATCTGCTCGACTTCCTTGGCGTACTCGCTCTGCTCAACCGCCACT
>JAUQXC010000568.1 GCA_030834825.1 Thermoflexales bacterium | reverse complement strand
AGCGGGCGGTGTGGTCACCGCAGGCAACACAATGCGGAAGGTTGTCCCGCGCCCGACTTCGCTGGTCACATCTACCTGGCCGTCGTGCGACTCGATAATTTCCTTGACCAGGGCCAGGCCCAAACCCACTCCACCATAACGGCGCTTGGAGCTCCCATTCACTTGATAGAAGCGCTGGAAGACTTTTTCCAGATGCTCCGGTGAAATACCGATGCCGGTGTCTGAGACGATCAGGTTCACTTCGTCAGGAGTGTGACTCATGCTCACCGAAACACGCCCGCCCGCCGGCGTAAATTTCAGCGCATTTCCCAGCAGGTTATCCAGGACTCGCCGCATGTGAATTGCGTCGGCATAAATCTGGGGCGCGTCAGGCTCGATCGTGGCCACCAGCGATAGTCCGGCCTGCTTGGCCGACGCTTGAAAATCGGCGACCGCCAGTTGAGTCAGGGTAGCCAGATCGACCAGCTCTTTCTCCAGCTTGTGCGTCTCAGCGGCCAGGATGGTCAACAGATCGTCCAGCATCTTGCTGAGCATGCGCGTGCGGCGCGCCATGACCTCGGCCGACTCGTGTTGTTCCGGCGAGAGCTCCCCCAGCTCGCCGCCCACCATCAACTCGGCATACCCACGAATGATCGCCAGCGGCGTGCGCAGCTCGTGCGAAACATTTTGAATGAACGTGTTTTTCAGCCGATCAAGTTCCTGCTGCTTGCTCAGGGCTTCGCTGAGCATCAGGGTCTGTTGCCGTTCTGAATCATACAGACGCGCGTTCTCAATGGCGATCACGGCCTGGGCTGCCAGTGCAGTGAAGAAGTCGAAATCGAGGCGCTCGAACGCGGGTTGCTGGCCGCTGCGAACCACGGTCATGACTCCCAGCAAACCGCTCTTGGCGATCAATGGCGCGCACAACAGGGCCTCATGCTGTTCCGTGGTGCCGGGAATTTGGACCCGGCGCGGATCCTCTTCGACCGCATTCACCATTTCGGCCACGCCGCTTCGGGCAACTGCTCCCACGATCCCTTCACTCAAGCGCAGCGGCCGGGCTTTGATTTCTTCGGCAAAGTCGCCCACCGCCACGACGGCCTTCAAAAACTGTCCGGTTTCATCCAGCAAGTAGACCTCGCTGCCGGCCGCCTGCAGCAGCTGGCGGGCATGCGTCACGATGCGCTCCAGCACCGTGTGCCGATCGAGCGATTCCGAAATACGGCGCGCGATTTCGGCGAGCGCCGCGAACCGATCGGCCGTGCGGCGCACGTCGTGATATAGCTCGGCATTGCGGATGGCGATGGCGGCGGAATCGGCCAGCGTGGACAAGAGGTGCACATCGTGCTCACGGAAGCGGTGCTGCGATCGGGTGTTGTAGACACTCAACACGCCAATGACATGGCCGCCGATGATCAAGGGCACACCGACGATGGCTTTAACCAGGAGCGAGGTTCTGACCTTCAAGAGGTCGCCACGATCAAGCATGAGGGGCCGGCCGCTCTGAATGACGCGGCCCATCAACGAGTCGGTCACTTTGACGCGCAGGTTGCGCACCGCATCCTCGTGACTGCTGCAGCTGGCCCGCAAATACAGTTCGCCGGTGTTGGCGTCCAGCAGCATGAGCGAGCCTTCTTCCGCTTTCGTCAAATTGACGGCCGCGGTTACGACCAACTTGAGGATCTCTTCAATGTCAAACAACGCGGCCACTTTCTGGCTCACGGTGTATAACGCGTTGAATTCCTGCGCCTGTTGATCGGTCTGTTCGCGCAGGATGTGGCGTTCCTGCAGCAGGCGCCCGCGCCGCAGACCACGGGTAAGGGCGGTGAGGGTGAGCACCGCGTCCAGTGGCCGCGCCAGCACGTCGCACACACCCTGCACCAGCGCCGATTCGATCAGCTCGAGTGAGCGTTCGGGCAGGATGACGATGGTGGGGATTAGCGTTTCGTACTCGGCCACAAAAGCCAGGTCGTCAGCCGCCTGCTCTGAAAGCACCAGAAGAATGAGCTGGGGCAGTTGCGCGGCAATCTTGGCGCGCGCCGTGGTCAAGTCTGGAACTTCAGCATAGGCCAGACCGGCCGAATGCAGCACGCGCGCAGTGAGCCAGGTTCGCAACTCGGCATCGTGGCTGATCAGCAGGATGGTTTCCTTTGGCATGCTTCCCCCGAAACTCAGGTTGATCATAGCATAAAACAAACGTGGCGAATATGGCGCGCCAGTTACATTACGGTAAGAAAATTGCGCCTGAAGCGCTGACGCGCTTATTACGGCTTACGGCTATGGTACAATTTCCGTGCCAAGGCCAGCTTCATTCACCCACCACACCATCACAGGGAGGAGTCCAGCATGAGTATGATGAGCGTATTGGCTCAAGCGGATGTGCGTGTGCCGTCGGATGAGCCGCAGACCGGTCCGGAGTTTGAAGCGAAACTCGCCGCCTTTGAGGCACGCATTCGGCGCGGCGAGAAAATCGAACCGGGCGATTGGATGCCGCTGGAATATCGCCAGCAGTTGATTCGCATGATCTCGCAGCACGCTCACAGCGAGATCGTCGGCTGCCTGCCGGAAGGTGGCTGGATCCCCAACGCGCCTTCTTTCCGCCGCAAACTCGCCCTGACCGCTAAAGTGCAAGATGAAGCCGGTCACGGCCAGCTGCTCTATCGGGCCGCCGAAACATTGGGCAGCACGCGCGAAGAAATGATTGAGGCGCTGCTCTCCGGCAAAGCCAAGTATGCCAACATCTTCAACTATCCCGCCGTTACCTGGGCCGATGTGGGCATGATCGGATGGCTGGTGGATGCGGCGGCGATCGTCAATCAGTTGATGCTGGCGGAAGGATCCTATGGTCCCTATGCCCGCGCCATGAAACGCATCTGCTACGAAGAGTCCTTCCACCTCAAACAGGGACATCACTTTGTCGTGACGTTGGCGGGCGGCACGCGGCAACAACGCACGCTGGCGCAGGCGGCGCTCAATCGCTGGTGGTGGCCCACGCTGCAAATGTTCGGCCCGTCCGATAAGGATTCGGTGCATTTGCAAAAGATGATGCGCTGGAAGATCAAGACCCGCACCAACGATGAGCTGCGTTACGAGTTTGTGGCGCAGTACGCGCCACAGATCCTGCGCCTGGGTTTGTCCATACCTGATCCAGAATTGCGTTACGACGAAACAGAAAAGCGCTGGCACTTTGGCGAACCCGATTGGGAAGAATTCAAACGCGTGATCTCCGGTCACGGCCCGCTGAATGCCGAACGGCTGGCGGTGCGCCGCGCGGCCCATGAAGAAGGTCGTTGGGTACGGGAAGCTTTGGCGGCTAAAGCCGAGTACATCAAACAGTGATCAATTGATCTCTGATTACCGACCACTGACTACTGACTACTGATCGACTATGTCCGATACGCAGCTTCACACCTATGAGGTCTTTCATCAGAGCAAGAGCGGCGAACCGCACGTGCACGTGGGCGCCGTTCACGCGTCGGATGCGGCACTGGCCTTGCAATACGCGCGCGATCAATTTGCGCGGCGCTTGCCTTGCACCAGCCTGTGGGTCGTCCCCAGCGATCAGATCACGGCGACCTCACAGGCAGAATCCGCAGCCTGGTTCGATTCGTCCACCGACAAGAGTTATCGCGAGGCCAGCGGCTTTCCGATGCGGGATATTGTGAAACGCGCCGAGAACTGGCAAGAGAATGACCAGCTGACAGGGTGACCAGCTGACCCGCTGATCTTGCAGATGAGAGCAGCTTGTCAGCTGGCCAGGGTTTGAAATCGCATGAATAATTTACCGCTTATCGCCCGGCTGCTTACTCTCGCCGACGACGAACTGATTTTGGGCCAGCGCGATTCGGAATGGACCGGCCACGCACCGCTCCTGGAAGAGGATATTGCCTTTTCCAATATCGCGCAGGACGAGCTCGGTCACGCGCTGCTGTGGTATACCATCTTGCACGAACACTGCGATCAACCTCACCCCGATCGGCTGGCCTTCTGGCGCGCGGCACCTGAATTTCGCAATGCCACGCTGGTCGAACTGCCCAGCGGCGATTGGGCGTTCACCCTCGTGCGGCAATATCTCTTTGATGAATACGAGAAAGCGCGCAATGCCGCGCTGGCGCAGTGCGGTTATCCACCCATTGTGGAAGCGGTGGGCAAGATCACACGCGAAGAGATCTATCATCTGCTGCACAGCCAAGGCTGGATCGTGCGGCTGGGCGATGCCACCGAGGAAAGCCATCGGCGGATGCAAGCCGCACTCGATCAGCTGTGGCCGCACGCCTTGGGTCTCTTCGAGCCGATTCAGGGCGATGCAGAATTCTCGGCGCAGCTTAACTTAATCAAGATTGCCTGGCTGGATGCCATCACGCCGACCCTCGCTCAGGCAACATTGATCATTCCGCCGGACACACGGCCGGTCTTCGGCGGACGGCGCGGCGAGCACACCGACCACCTCACCACCCTCCTCGACGAAATGCAGAAAGTGGCACGCACCGAATCGCCCGACGCGGTGTGGTAGCGTTTGATGCAAACGAGTGTTTGACGTGAACGGCACTTCCTCTTATACTCGGCTCAACCCTTATGCTCATCGAACTCGCTATTGGCGACGCTTACGGGGCAGGTTTCGAATACGCGCCTGCTCCGCTGGTGGCCGAACAAAATAACCTACTAGGTTACCTTCAACATCCCAGGCACGCCATCCGTCCCGGCTGCTACACGGATGATACTCAGATGAGTCTGGCCATCGCGGAAGTGATCGTCGCCGACGAGCCGTGGACGCCCGAACACCTGGCCCATAAATTCGTGCAGGTCTTTCAGCGCGATCCACGCGAGGGCTACGCTCAGGGCTTCTATCACTTCCTGCACAGCGTCAAATCGGGAGAAGAGTTTCTTCAGCGCATTCAGCCAGTCAGTGATAAGAGCGGCGCGGCGATGCGCGCGGCGCCCATCGGGGTGTTCAAGACCATTGAGGAAGTTTGCGAAAAGAGCCGCCTTCAGGCGGCGCTCACCCATCACACCGAAAGCGGCCTGAACTCGGCGGCGGCAGCCTCGCTGATGACACACTATTTCTTATACCGGCTGGGGCCACAGGCCCAGCTAGGCACGTTCTTGGAACAGCATGTGGCAGGACCCTGGTCAACACCGTGGCATGGCCGGGTAGGTTCAGCCGGCTGGATGAGTGTTCAAGCGGCGGTTACGGCCCTGACTGCAAGCCGGAAGATGAGCGAGCTATTGAAACGCTGTATCGCTTTCACGGGTGATGTCGATACAGTAGCCACCATCGCGTTGGCCGCTGGGGCCTGCTCAGCGGAAATGGAGCAGGACCTGCCGCAGCACTTGATCGCCGGGTTGGAAAATGGCAACTTTGGGTATGACTACCTCAAGCAATTGGACGTCCAGCTGTTAGCGCGGGTTGCTTGAGATGAGTGCTTGTCCGCAAACAAAAGCATCCCGCCCAGGCCGTGGCTGGGGCACGGCGTGAGCGGAACTGCATCCTGAGCGAAGCGCAGCGAAATCGAAGGATGCTCTTCGAAGGTAATATCAGCTTACGTGATCATTCTCTCACACTATCAAGCCAGCGCTTTACTCCAGGCCCATCACGCCGGGCACACGACGGCCGACATCTCGCTCGATCTGGGATTGACGACCGTTGAGGTTGCACTCACGCCCGATCGCTTGATCCTGCCCGATGCGGTTCTAGCGTGGCCTGAAATCGAGGAGATCGCACGGCATGAGACCGCCTGCTTCAGCGTCGAAGCCAATCACGCCCGCATGATTCGCGGCTTCTCCGAGTTCACCAGCCGGGCCTACGGCTTGATGCCCACCGCAGCT
>JAUQXC010000567.1 GCA_030834825.1 Thermoflexales bacterium | reverse complement strand
AGAAGAATTCCCCAATCAAGTTGAAGGCACGAGCGGCTAGCCGCCATGGAACGCTCGCGGGATTGAGAGACAGAGAGATCGAGAGGGCCTCTCTCCGAGAGGGATATGCTCTCCTTCGCTCTGTTTCTGCTTCTCGCGCATGACAAGGACAGACTATGATCACCGATCTGGGATTGATTGCGCTGGTGATCGCCGCTCTGACCGCCATCTATTCGTTTGTCATGGCGATCGTGGGTGGCAATCAGAAACGTCCCGAACATATCGAGAGCGCCCGCCGGGCGGCGATTGTGGTCATGCCGTTGTTGACTCTGTCGTGCCTGGCAATCGTCTACTCCAACCTGGTGGGCGATTACAGCGTGGAGTACACCTATCGCGTCAGCAACAGCACCACACCCGACTTCCTGCGCATTACGGCGTTGTGGGGTGGTCAGAACGGATCGCTCCTGTTCTGGAACTGGCTGATGTCGTTGTACATCTTCTTCGTCTTCCTGCGCCCGTGGAAAAGCAATCGCGATTTACTACCCTGGGTCATCGCCGTCTCGATCGGCACACAGGCTTTTTTCATCCTGTTGACGATCTTCTTCGCCAATCCCTTTGCACGGCTCTTTAGCGATGCGGCGGGCAACGTCAGCTCGTCGATCTTTCCGGTCGCCGGGCTGCTTCCGTTCCGGGCGGCTGACGGGCAGGGACTCAATCCCTTGTTGCGGCATCCCGGCATGATCATCCACCCTCCCATGTTGTATCTGGGCTTTGTTGGATTGGTGATTCCCTTTGCGTATGCGATTGGCGCGCTGCTGGCGAAGAACAAGACTGATAGCTGGATTCATGCCATGCGGCGGCCCGCGCTGGTGGCGTGGTTATTCCTCGGCTTAGGCTTGTTGCTGGGTGCCCGTTGGGCCTATGATGTGTTGGGCTGGGGCGGTTATTGGGGCTGGGACCCCGTGGAGAATTCAGCCTTGCTGCCCTGGCTGACCATGACGGCCTTTTTGCACAGCGTCATCATTCAAGAAAAGCGTGGCATGTTTAAGGTGTGGAATGTGATCTTGATTGGCCTGTCGTTCGCCTTGATGATCATTGGTACACTCGCCACGCGCACCGGGATTATTTCCTCAGTGCATTCATTTGCCCGTTCCAGTCTGGGGCTCCCGTTTGTTGCCTTCACGGGCTTCGTGCTCATTGGCACGGCGGTGCTGACCGTGAGTCGCTGGAACCTGCTGAGGAGCGATAACAAGCTGGCCTCGATCTTTTCGCGGGAAGCAATGTTCCTGTTAAACAACTTCGTGTTCATGATACTCACGTTTACAGTGTTTGTGGGAACCTGGCTGCCCATGATCTCCGAATTGTTCGGGGGCGAAAAGCTCACCGTTGGACCGGCGGTTTACAACATGTTGATCGGCCCTCAAGTGGCCGCCTTGATTTTGCTAATGGGCATTGGGCCGTTGGTGGCGTGGCACAAGTCATCGACGGAAACGCTGGGCAAGATGATGTGGAAGCCCGCCGTGTTGGCCGTGGCTGTAATGGTGCTGTTGTTCGTCACGGGTGTCGATAAGATATTTGTCGTGATCGGCTTTGGGTTAGTGGCGTTCTCTCTCGCTATCACGCTGACGGAATACTGGCGTGGTATGCGGGCGCGGCACAAACTCTCGGGCGAGAATTACTTCGCGGCGTTCACCCACCTCATCGCGCGCAATCGGCGACGCTATGGCGGTTACCTGATCCACTTCGGCGTGCTGGTGATGGGCATTGGCGTGCTCGGCTCGATCAACTATCAGGTGGAGACACAGCGTTCGCTTGCGCCGGGTGGGCAGATGCAAGTGGGGCCGTATACCATCACTTATGAACGCGCCTTGACTTGTGATCCATCGTTGGGACAGATGAGTCCTGACTGCACTGAATGGTACACCGAGCGCGGGCGGGACATTGCCATTGTCGCCGGGTATATGACGATCGAGAAAGCCGGACAAGCGCCGGTGCGCGTCGCGCCCTATCGTGAAATTTTCTTGAACGGCACCGGTGAGCTGACGCCGCCGGGTGTCCTCTCGACCATCGGGGAAGATTTGTATTTGTTATTCCTTGGCGAGCAGAGCGGCTTCGGCACGATCAAGGCCTACATCAACCCGTTGATTCAATTTCTGTGGGTGGGCGGCATCATCCTGGTGCTTGGCACGCTGGTAGCCATGTGGCCGACGGCGGCTGAACGTCGTCAGATGGTGGCTGCGCCTGAGCGCACTGTGGCGGGAGCTGTGCAGTGATGCGCTTCACGCTAAAAATCGCGATCTTCATATGCTGTGTGGTTGCCACCCTGGCAGTGGCCGGCGTCGCGCTGGCGCAAGACGGTACGCCACCCCCACCGACTCCCGTGACCAGGCGGGAGGTCACCGCTGACGATGTCAATCGCATCGCCCGGCAGATGTACTGCCCGGTCTGCGAGAATGAACCATTGGATGTCTGCCGCACGGCAGCCTGTCAACAGTGGCGCGCGCAGATCGGCCAGATGTTGTCCGAAGGCCAGGCTGAACAACAGATCAAAGATTACTTTGTGGCGCGCTATGGTGTGCGCGTCCTGGCGCAACCTCCCGCACAGGGCACTTCGTTGTGGTTGTACGTGCTGCCGCTTGCGGGATTACTGCTCGGCGGTGTCGGTGTGATTTGGCTGTTGCGGCGTCTGCGCCTGCGTGGTGTTCAAGCCGGCGGCGCGCCGGTTGCGCCTAAATCCTCTGGGGATGAATACACCGATCGGATTGAGCGCGACCTGAAGAATTTCTAACTGACCTAACGCAACCCGTAGGCATGGCCTGCCCATGCCCGCCTTGCCAAACGGTCTGGGGTCGCCGTTTCTGCGCAAGGTGAATTTATAAATCATGAGCCAAACTCTTCCACCTGAAACTATTGCCGAAGAATCTGCACCGACCAAACGATCGCGGTGGTTGTATGTCGCCATCGGCGTCATTGGCGTGTTTGTCATCATCTTGGCATTGGGCTTGTTTCGCACCAATCGCACGCAGCCCACGTCCGGCCCCGCGCCCGATTTTCAGCTGACGCTGTTTGAAGG
>JAUQXC010000050.1 GCA_030834825.1 Thermoflexales bacterium | reverse complement strand
AAGAGATGTCCGCTATGAAAACAAACCGTTTGAGATTTTTCGCCATTATTCTGGGTTGTCTATTTATCCTGGTGTTGGCGGCCTGCGAAGCGACGACGCGCGCGGCTTCTTCTCCGCTGCCCACGCTGGCCGCGCCACTGTTGTCCACGCGCACGCCGCTGCCCACGCGCACACCGTTTGCCACGGCCATTCCGCCGACGCTCAAACCTTCGCCGACCCGCCTGCCTACCGTCGCGCCGATCACCGCCGACGGCTGGCAGCCCATCCGATCGGGCATCTTCCTGCGCGAGATGCTGGCCGATCCGATCTACAAAACGGGACGCGTGAACGTTGCCAAGATCGATCCGTCGCAAGTCGATTTCCACGTGCGCTATCAACCGGCGTCGCCGCTGAAAGTGCGCGAATGGTACAGCACCACGGAGGCCCTCGTCGTGATCAATAGTAGTTTCTTCGACAGCGCGCACAATGCCGTGGGGCAGCTCACCAGCGACGGTCGCAGCGGCGGCCAATCGCATCAACGCATGGAGGGGGCGTTCTATCTGACGGGCGTGGGCGCCGCCGTGTGGCCGCTGCGCGGCTGGACCAAACCGCCCGGCCTGCAAATCATCGAATCGATCGAGTCGTTTCCGATGCTGCTGCTGCCCGGCGGCATTCTCAATCCCGAAATCCCCAACGACGCCCGCACGGCGCGGCGCACGGTGGTCGCCGTTGATCGATCGGGTAATTTGTTGTTCATCTCCACGCAGACCAGCTCGTTTACCTTGCACGGCATGGGCGTCTGGCTCGCCAACAGCGATCTGGATATCGACACGGCTTTGAATTTTGACGGGGGCAGCTCGTCGGGCATCGCGGCGTGGACGCCGACCGGGGTGTGGGGCTTCGATTCGGTGGGGCGCGTGCCTGCCGTGGTCACGGTGGACGTGAAGGTGCTGGGCACGATTGGATCGGGTGGCGGCGAATGGCCCTAAAGAAGCGTTGGTTGTCGGTGGCGCTCAGCGCCGGCGTTTTATGCGGCTGCTCGATCGCCGAACTCACCCCGGCAATCGTCAACCCGCCCACGATCACACCACGCCCCACCGCCACGGCGGTGCCGCGCGATACGGGCTGGCAAGTGATCGCGCCGGGCGTGGAGTATCGCGAGCTCAAGATCGAGCAGGGGGATCGTGCGGATCGCTTACGGATCGCGCGCATCGATCCGGCGCAGAATCGTTTTCGCGTGCTCTATCAACCCGATCGCCCCCGGCGCGTCGGCGAGTGGCTGTCTGAATCCGGCGCGCTCCTGGCCGTCAACGGCAATTTCTTCGATCCGCAGAATCACGCGCTGGGCCTGGTGATTCAAGAGGGGCAGCCGCGCGACGGTGTGGTCTATCAAGGCTTCGGGGGCATGTTCGCAGTGAGTGGGGCTGAGGTACGCGTGCGCTGGAACGTGCAGGAACCCTACCACGACGAACCGCTGACCTACGCGCTGCAAAACTTTCCCATGCTGGTGCTGCCCGGCGGCGCGCCGAACCTGGACATTGACGACAACGGACGCGTATCATTGCGCACCGCCGTGGGGCAGGATCGATCGGGACGGGTTGTGTTCGTCGTGAGTCCCGGTGCCACGTTCACACTGACGGAGTTCGGCCAGTGGTTGGCGGCCAGTGATCTTGATCTGGCGGTGGCGCTGAATCTTGATGGTGGCACTTCGTCGGGATTGCTGTTGCGATCGGGAAACCGGAACCTCGGCATCGATTCGTGGGTGGGTGTGCCAAATGTGATTGTGGTGGAGGCGAGATGAAGAAACCGGGTTTCTTCATTCGGGGTGGCGGGCGGCCAAGCACGTAGAACCCCGGTTTCTATTCAATCGAACTTGGCAATGCGCAGAATGAAGCGCCGCTCTTCGGTAAGCGGCTTATCCAAGGGGCCGATCTCCTTTTTTGTCCACGCCGTGATCTCTTTGAACGTCGTCTCAAACACGTCATCCGGCACATCCCACGCATCAGAGCAGACGCGGTTGCGAATGTGCTCGAGCCGTTCGCGTGGCGTGGCCGTGGCGTAGTAGCGCAGCACTTCCACTTCTTCGAGCTGCGCGCCTTGCAACTTCAACGCGGCATTCAATTCCTCACGGCTTTGCACGCCGGGCCGCCGCCAGCGCGCGCCCTGCATTTCCACCAGCGCGCGCCAGCGATCGCGGATGCGCGTCAAGCGCGAGGAAGCATCGTGCCATTGAGTGCTGTCGATGTACACGCCACCTGGCTTGAGCACGCGCCGGTAGTCGCGCAGCGCTTCGCGCCATGGCCCGATGAGATGCATCACATGCGTGGTCAGCACGGCGTCGAATTGCCCGGTGGCGAATGGCAGGCGCGGTGCATCGGCTTGCACCAGATGGGCGGCCGGATATTTCTGGCGCAGCTTGCCCATCATGTTCAGCGATAGATCGATGCCGATCACATTTGCACCCAGGTGCAGCAGTGGCACGCTGATCCGGCCGGTGCCGGTGCCCACGTCCAAAATCTTGCCCCCGGGCGCGATGTGCTGCAGCAGCGCGGGAAGACCGTGTGTGAAGATGGGTTCGGGCAGTTCCCGGGTCTGGTCGTAAAAGTCGGCGGCGCGATCGAAGGAGCGGCTGGGCTTCGTCATGGCAAGCTCGTCTATTCCGCAAAGATGTTTTCAAAAAGAGTATAGCACACAGTTACGCAGGCACTTATAGATAGCGGTTGACCACTTCCGCTACTTGACGGCGCACGGGATCAGCGCGCCATTGTTTCACGATCGGTTTCACCACTTCCGGCCTGGCTTTGCCCAACTTCGCCGTTGCCGACGCGACCGCCCGCCACACGAAACGTCGCTCATCCGCCGCGAGATCATGCAAGAGTTCCAGGCCTTGCTCGGCATACTTGCGCCCCCCGAAGGCGCTCCACACCATGGCCACGTTCCAGCGCGCGAATTCGTTCTTGCTCCGGGCGTGTTTGCGCAGCCACTTCAAGGTCAGGTCGGGATAATTCTTGAGCAGGGCCAGGCTGATGGCAAACGGGCCGAGGTTGACGCGCACGTATCTCGACTCGTCGCGCATCAAGGGATCGAGCAGCTTCAGCAGTTTAGCGCCGCGTTTGGCATGATTCGCTTTGGCCGCTTCCATCGCCGCGATGACGACCGCGCGCCGCACATTTTCGGAAGCGTGTTTGCTCCACGCCAGCATCACCGGATACACTTCCGCGAAGTGCCGGTCCAGGATTCTTCCGGCGCACACTCCCGCATATTCGCGGACAACCCAGTTGTCGCTGACGACGTGGCGCTGCAACAGTTGCAGCACAGACTTCGGTTTCTGATCGTACGCCTCGGACAGCAAGACCAGGCCCAGCTGATGTCCGTTGGCATCTTCCTGCGTCAGGAATTGCTTGACCCATTTGAAGCGCTCTGCTGGGCGGGTGACGTACGCGCGGATGAGCTTGGCCGCCAGCAAAATATCCGGCACTTTCGCCGTGCCCGGATCGGCGCCTACGGCAAAGGCACCCGATCCGCGTTTAGCTAAGGCAGCAATGATCGCGGCGAGGTCTTTGCATTCTACAGCGGCGGTGAGTGTGTCTGATAGGGAAGGAGAGGTGTCCATAGTCGATCCGGAACAAGGGATGGCTATGAGTATATCATACCGACAGGGGCGTGATGGTCCACGTGAGTTTGTTTTGCGTTAACTGTGTACCACCCGTCGGGCGAGTAACTTCACCAGCAGCAGTCCGCACACGAAACCGCCAATGTGTGCCCAGTAGGCGATGCCGCCCTCTAGCGCAACACTGTCTAATGTTTGCACGCCGCTAAACACCTGGATCAGAAACCAGAAACCAATGAAAATGATCGCTGGAATCTCGACCAGCCAGGGCAGAAAGAAGAACAGGGGCACGAGGGCCACCACCCGCGCCCGTGGCAAGAGTACCAGATAAGCGGCCATCACGCCGGCAATGGCGCCGCTGGCCCCGATGGCCGGCGCCTGTGAAGTGGGCGTGGCGGCCACTTGCACCACACCGGCCACGCTGCCGCACAGCAAATAGAAGGTCAGATAACGGAGCGCGCCCAGCCGGTCTTCGACATTGTCGCCGAAGATAAACAGTGCCCAGACGTTGCTAATCAAATGCAACCAGCCGCCGTGCAGAAACATACTGGTCAACAAGGTGAGGATGGCGGCTGGATCGCCCGCCACCAAGCGGGCAGGCACTGTGCCATAAGTCAAGATCAGCTGGTCAAGACGGCGCGGCGTCAAGCGCGATTCGACGAGGATAAAGACGGCCACCGTCACGATGATGATCAACCAGTTGACGATGGGAAACGAGCGCGAACGAGCCGTATCGCCGAGTGGAATCAAGTTTTACCTCCCCTGTGCAGGAACTACTGTCGGCGTGATGGCTTGCACGCCTAACTTACTGAGCGCCGCAGCCGTGGCTAAACTTCTGCTCTGCGCAAAAGAATAGCTCACGTCCTGAGGCGCTCAGTAATTATATCTGTTCCAGCCGAGGATGAGGCTCAGCTGTGATTATCTGTGAATGGTCGGCAGATAGATCCTCCATTGTGGTTGTGGCACGCTCGCGTGGATGTAGTTGGTGCGCGTCAATATGTCTGTGCCACCCGGACCGGTGATCTGCAGACTAAGGGTGTATGTTCCGGCAGCGTAGGTATGTGTCGGATTAGCTTGCGTGCTGGAGACACCGTCGCCGAAATCCCAGAGCCAGTCGGTATAGTCGCCGGTCGATTGATTGGTAAACGTGACGACGAGAGGCGCAGTGCCACTCAACGGACTGGCGCTGAAGGCCGCTTGAACCGGCTGGTATACAGTGATGTAGCTACTGCGCGTGAGGCTGACCGTTGTCGTGAGATCAGCGATGGTCAAGGTCACCGTATACACGCCGGGATTGGCATAGAGGTGCGTCGGGCTGATGGCTGTCGAGGTATTCCCATCGCCAAAAGTCCAGAGGGTGCTGGTGTAAGAGCCGGTCGATAAGTTGTTGAAGGTGACCGTGAGCGGAGCCACACCGCTCAACGGCGCGGCCGTGAAGTCAGGTGTCAACGCATCAGCGCCGATGATCTGCTGCACGATCTCCAGCGTGATGGTGGACAGGTCCGAGGCAGTGGGTGCAAAGTAGTAGTTGCCACAGCTCAGGCCCAGACCGGCATCGTCGCTGCGTCCGCTGGCATCGGCGCGCGTGTCGAAGTCGCGGAAGGGCGCTTGCTGATCGAGGCAGGCCCCTGTAGAGAGAATACCATCGTCGCCCATGTCGGCGATGTAGCGCAGCAGCTGCTCGCCTGCATCAGGATCGCCGTAGACAGGATTGGGACCGGTGCAAGTGGCTGCTCCGCCATTGCTGGGAGGCGTGTATGTACCATTGGAGCACACCATATTCTTGCCGAGGGCGATCGTAAACAGGCGGACGCCCACGCTGTTGAGTGAAGGATACAGGGTGGGATCCAATCCGAGGAGGTCGCCGAAATCGCGCGCATAGTCATCGGCATCATACAATCCAAAGCCAGGACCGATATCATCAGGTTTGTGCCGCGAATTGGCATCGGCGTCACGGCATTTGAGCGGAGTGGTTCGCTCAGATTCAGGACATGTACCATATTGCGGATCTGACCAGGCAAGTGCATTATTGAGTGGCGCACGATTGGCTGCCCCATCGGCGATCAGCGCAACGACCCATTGGGCCCCTGGCCGGGGCGGATTGCTCACATTCCCAAATACGTTATAGGCGTAGGC